>JAGAKC010000181.1 GCA_017848155.1 Oscillospiraceae bacterium
ACGAGCTTCTCGGAATCTGTCTGGGGCTTAACACCTACGAGCTTGAAGCCGCCGAAGCCGCTCATCTGGTAGGATGTACCGTCAACTGTGAATGTGGGGAGCTTTGCTGCGCCGAAGTTATCACCGAGGTGCTCCTTAACAGTAGCGGAATCCCATGTACCGGAAACGATAGCGCCTGCTGTGCCGCCCTCAGGGTTGAAGAGAGCTGCGTCAGAGCCTGTGGACTGAGAGAAGTTGGGGTGGGAAGCCATAGCTACCATACCCTTAAGAGCTGCAAGACCCTTGTCGGAGTTGTAGTCACATACAGCGCCTGTAACATTTCCGTCTGTGTCATAGTTGTAGTAGCACTCTGCGCCTGTTGCGAAGAAGAATGCAACGTTGTACCAGCCGGACTGGATGTCCATGTACATGTTCTTGCCTGCTGCTGCGCACTGATCAAGGATACCTTCCAGTGTGGAGGGATCAGAAACTACGGACTTGTCATAGTAAAGGAAGAAGCCGTTATCGGATGTCTCGGGGTAAGCGTATACCTTGTCATCCAGTGTTGCAGCACCTACAGAGCCTGCGTCGTTGTTGTTCTGAACATTTGTCAGGAAGTTGCCGCCGAGAGGTGAAAGTGCACCTGCTGCAACAAGTCTTGCGAGCTGATCCTGTGCGAAGCCGTAAACGTCAGGACCTGCCTCAACGTCTGTCAGCATCTGTGTAGCAGACTCGCCCTCGCCCATTGCGGATACGGTGATCTGGTACTTTGCAGCGTAATCAGGCTGACCTGCGAGCCATGCGTCCAGCTTCTCCTGTGTAAGACCGGATACTTCCTCGGGTGCCCATACAGTGATGGTCTCCTTGCCCGTGTCAGCTGTGTCATTGCCACCAGCTGTGGAGCTGCTGTCTGCTACTGAAGAAGTACCTGCATCTGCTGCGGGCTTGCTTTCCTCTTTAGGTGTAGAGCTTGTAGCGTTGGAGCAGCCTGTGAGACCGATAGATGCTGCAACTGCGAGTGACAGCATCATGGAAAGAAACTTTTTGCTTTTCATATCAATTCCTCCTGTTGATCCCATTCAATCAAGAATGGTTTTTTCCGTTTTTATTTGCAATCAGTCGTCGTAATCTTCGACTGTAATGCGCTTCATCATATCCCTGTATCTGAATCTTGCCATCTCGTTCTTTGCGAGAACATCCTGTTCATCACCGTGATAGCAGCAGCGGATACAGTAGTATTCCTTCATGTCCTTGTCATAAAACATATCTATGTCTATGTCACGCATGAAGCATGAGGGGCAGCGGAAATTCAGCTTTCCTTTTGCAGACTGAGCCATGATGTCAGCACCTCCCCTTTTCCTAACGCTTTTTTAAGACTGAGCGTAAACATCGGAGAGAAAGCGTAACCCTCTGTGATGACGCCCTGGGCATCCTCGTGACATCCGAAACCTACTCTCGTTTCGATAGGCGGTATCACAGCACGAAGCTCCTTCACGCCGTCAACGCTTTCAGAGCGGTTGCGATACTCGTAAGGGATGGTCTTTACACTGTCCCTGCCCTCCGCGGTGAGGATGATATCCGTCATATCCTCGGGATACTCGGTCGTACCGTAGCATGCGGTGATGTATTCTGTGATATCCAGCTTCTCATCCTCATCAGATATCTCAAGCACCTCACGGCGGTAATCTATACGGGAGCTGCCCTCCTCAAAGGTTATCACCGTCTGTATCTTCGCAGAAAGTCCGTCGAACACGATATCCACAGGGTCGAGCGTCAGTATCCGCCTGTTCTCCTCCTGCGAGAAATGCGCCTTTGTTCTGCACAGGCACATATCAGTTTCCTGTCCCTTCCACGATATCTTACAGCTGCGGATAGTTCCTTCGCCTGCGTAATGAGTGAAGTAGCCTGCCCTGTAATTCATCTGTATAAGGAACGGATAGGATACATCCTGAATATGCTTTGTACCGATACCGTATTTCCAGTCGAGCTTTGAAACATAGGGTCTGAGATCGAACAGCGCTCCGCCCTGATTCATGTCGATTCCTGCTCTCATGTACGGGTCACAGTACCAGAACACCTGTTTGTTGCTTCCATAGAGGATATCCTTCCACAGTGCACATTCAGGCTGCTCGTAGCGCTTGTTCTCACGGTAGAAGTGTGCAAACTCCTCCATGGTCATATCAATGAGCTTACCCTCTTTTTTGAGCTTGCCGTAATATGCAAGACCGTCCTCATAGCTCTTTGCAAGCAGCTCATAGGGTGACTCCCATCTGCTCAGCTTGTTGAGCCATCCCGGACCGACAAACATCATGTTGTATGCGATACCGTCATTATATTTTGCAAGATGTCGGTACTGATCTACCAGATTGTAAAGGTACGGATACTCCCCGTCACGATAGATCATACCTCTCAGCACGTTCTGCGGATGCGTTCCGAAGTTAGAACCGTTTCCGTCATAGCATGCCAGCAGATCTCTCGAAAGATGCGGTATTGCAACGACACCGCTGTCCTCCTCCTCATTTGCGGCAGGAGCGTGTGTGTTCTGCTTAGATGGTATCCACGGTGCCCACGGACCTCCGTCCATCAGCGTGTACCAGCTGTTGTTACAGGTGTGATAGGCTTTAGGGCCTTCCTCCCAGCAGGTTGCGACCTCGCACACAACATCGGGGTATTTCTCCTTTATGTAGTTGGTAAGCTCAGCGTCCATATAATAGGAGCCTGTGGAACGGGGATAAAATCCGAAACGTTCGTAGAACTTGCCGAACACATCGTCAACTATAGACCTTTTGTCCTCTGACGAAAACATCCATATACAGAAGTCCCTGGTCTTATACTTTTCACGGAACTCCTTACAAGGAAGTCCCAGCAGCGACAGGCTTATCTCATCGCCGTATTTCTCGTGATGCTCTTTAGCAAGTCTGCAGGCCTCATCGGAAAAAAGTGAAGCATAGGTCATCTGTATAGTGGTCTTTAATCCGTTCTTATGAGCAGTTTCCTGCTGAAACAGAAAGATATCAAGCGACTCATCCCTTAAGTCGGAACGTGAGATATCCTCTTTCTTTCCCTGACCCGTTACCTTCTCGGCGTACTCGGGAGCAAGCTCGGGACGGTGGATCAGATTAAGCACAAATCTTTCTTCCATGTGCACCTCCTTATTCAGCCGGATTCAGCAGCACATCATCAATGCTTCCCCAGCTGCCGGCAGCAGCTTCAACATGTATACCGACCGTAACATCGGCATTCTCGGGAATATCTATACCATCTATAACGGGGGTCTGCCAGTTTACCCAGCCGTCGATGGTGGCAGGAGCTGTGTATTCCTCTCCGTTCACCTTGCAGAAGATGTAGATGTTCTGCGAGGTATCGGCAGTGTCAAACCCGCCCTGTACCGAAAGGGACAGAGAATACTTTCCTGCGGAAAGTCCTTCAACCTTCTGCGAAAGCTCAAACTTTGTACCGTTCTCGCCCCAGAAGTGTACGGAATACTCGCCTGTAACAGCATCCATAGCCTTCTGCTGGAAATTGATCTCGGTAGTTGTATCGTCAATATTGTTTATCGTCCACATGGAACGATCGTTGTCCTCAAAGCTGTAGTTATTACAGTAGTTTGCCTCGACCATCGAGATGTGGCATACTGTTTTCATTCCATCCGCTGTGCCGTTTACAGTGTACTTTGCCACCTCACCGTTCGTCATAGCAGCGAGGTCTGCTTCCTCCCATTCGACAGCTATCTCCTGCTCGGTCCCGTCAGTGTAGATCGCAGAAACCTTTTCGGGAAGCTTTATCTCCTCACCCAGACGGACTATAAGCTCCGAATCCTTGATCGCATCGGGAACAGGTGTTATCTCGTTTCCTGTGCGCACCAGTTTGAATGTCTTTAAGGATTCCAGCGGTTTGCCATCGGCACTGAACATCGCCTGATTGTCCCATGCAGAGCCACCAAAGTAGATACCTGCATCATCGGGGTCATATTCGGCAGAGTAGCTCGACGCCCAGCCCGAACCGTGAAGCTCCCACAAAGCCGACTGCTCTTCCCACGTTTCACCGGGAACGCTTATCCATGCAGGCTCCCAGTAGAATACGCCTATACCGCTTTCTCCGATATCCGCTACCGCTTCTATAACGTCAGCAAGCGCCCTTGACTGACCCTGTACGGTAAAAGGATAAGGCTTTTCGTAATTGACCTCGTCACCGATCGTGTTGCCCTGCTGGTCGCCGTTGTCAAGCGTGTATGCGTAGGATGTTTCCGCCACCATTACCTTTTTTCCATACTGTTCAGATATCTGCTTCAGGACCGAGGTAAGATTCTCTGTCGTTCCGTGCCAGTAGGGATAATAAGAAGATGCGAACACATCGTAATCCAGCTTGTAATAATCCAGCTTCGATGCGTAATTCAGCATATTGTCAACAGATTCGGGATTAGTGAAATGCACCGCTACAAGTGCTTCGGGAGCTACCTCCCTGATAGCTCTGGAGCCGGCTTCCATAAGATAATAGATATTCATCCATATCTTTTCGCCGCACATCTTCCCGTTAGTTTCGTTTCCGACCTGCACCATGCCGATATCTGCGCCTGCCGCTTTTATCTCCTGTAAGGATGTCTTTGTGTATTCGTACAGCGCCTGGGATTTATCCTCTATCGTCATGCCCTCCCACGCCTTGGGAGTCATCTGCTTTGACGGGTCTGCCCAGAAATCGGAATAGTGGAAATCTACCAGCAGCTTCATGCCGTGCTCTGCAGCACGTCTGCCTATCTCCGCAGCGGTTTTCACGTCACAGTTTCCTCCGCCGTAACCGTTGCCCGACGCATCATACGGATCGTTCCATACACGAACTCTTATGTAATTTACACCTGATCCCTCAAGCACCGAAAACAGGTCGCTTTCCTTGCCGTCATAATCGTATATCTTTACACCTGACGCCTCCTGCGCAAGCACCATGGATATATCACAGCCCATGATGAAATCATCGGAAAGATCTTCTATCTGCTCGACATATAATGTGCTGCTCTTTTCTGCGGCATTTCCACCCGAGCAGGATGTCAGCAGGAGCAATGACGCCGCAGCCAGCGGCAAGACAGTCTGTTTAATACGATTGTTCATTTTATTATCCTCATGTCATCTGTTTCACTGTTGCTCTGTTTCTTTGCGCAATCGGTTGCTCTAAATTAAATATACCACATATTTTTATTTGTGTCAATCGGTATTATTAATCAACTTTCTATATATTTTTTTGTTTATTATCAACAAATACACGAGATGTAATGCGCAACACACGCTTCGCTACCATTGTTTTTTTTGCGCAACAAGCATCGGCGGAGATATTCCACTCCGCCGATGTTTTTATTCAACTATGTCTTCTCCATATCGCTCATAATGTATTTCCGATAAAAGCAAAAGGATAAAGACATTTTCCCAGATGAAGAACGTTTGAAACAGTGGTCTGAACCTTATAAAATATAGAACGACAAATGACAACGCATATACTATTGACACGAGGGATACTATACGCTGTTTTCTGTTTACCGATATTACGGCTGACATAATAAATGATACCGTAACTACAAGCATCAGGGATATTGCAAAAAAATTATGAAGATCTATCGTTACAGCAGTTGGCGATCCGCTGAAACAATTATAAGGGAAAAAGGCTGTTCCGAATATACAAAGCAGCACAAGTGCATAAACTATCCTTTTGATCACACTCATTTTTGTTTTTGCTATGTAATAGACAAGCATTGCGATGATGATAACGGCTGATACAAACCATAAGACAGAAACAGGGCGGCTCAATCCCACATATGCTGAGAATGAAATACCAAAGTCATATCGGTGAGTGTCTGTTATCCAGGCTGACAATACAGCTATGACATTTATCAGAAGAAACAGAACGCCCGCTATGGCAGGTATCTTACTTTTAAACTTGTTCACAAGGCAATTCCTCCGTTCATATTCAGTATAGCAGATCTGCAACAGGATATCAATGACCCTGCGGATCCGTGTATATATTTATGTTTTATGTTTCAGGCGGGATATCGTCCATCCGATCCCTGCCGTCGTATGATCGTATCAGGCATGAGATTGAACTTCTCGTGACCATAGCCGTTTTCATCAACAAAGCTGCCGCCCGACTGCGGAATACCAAGGTCACATGCCCCACGGTAATACTTCATAAAAGATGTGTTGCAAAATAATATCTTCATCATTATCTCTCCATCAGACATTAAGATCCCTGTTTATATTAAAATGTTTCCGCAGGTGTGTTATTGCCAACCAGATAAAAATGCACTTCCGAAAGATAAAACACCAGCTTACCGAAATATCCATCAGCGACCCGATAGACTCCGACGCCGAGGGCAATGCACTCACACTTGCTGATATATGCAGCTCTGACATCAACGTCGAGGAGGATGTGCTGCTTAAGATCAACTCCGAAAAGCTGTACTGCTTTATCGAAGAGGAGCTGGACGACCGTGAGCGGGAGATCATCGCAAAGCGATATGGTATTCCCGATAAAAACGGCAATGTCTGCAAGCCGCTTGCCCAGCGTGAGATAGCTAAAGAGCTGGGGATATCCAGATCATATATCTCGAGGATAGAAAAAAAGGCGCTGGATAAGCTGAGGGCGAGATTCAAGTAAGACAAATATCCTACATCCAAACGCAGATACTGCTGTTCAGAAAACGCTTTCAGAGAGCTATGGAATAGAACGTCGATCATCTTGATACAAAAGATCGGCGGAGATATCTCACTCCGCCGATGATCCAACTATCCACCAGTAACTATAAAATATATGTCCCGATCAATTCACCAAGAAAAACTCTTTCGGGAACGACCACCAGCAAATTCAGGATCGTAATACCCGCAAACACTACATAAAACAGCTTTCTGGACAACCAATATCACGCCACGCTTTAAACAGACCCGTAAAAATAAACGCTGTTTCAAAAATCAAAAAAGGCAGAGCAACATAAGTGAACACATTAAAACTCATCAGTATCAAAATGTGGAACACAAAAAAGTGCAATATAAATTTAAGATATATTGCTGTATTACCTTTGAACAATGCTGGTTTATTACATGTCACAAGCATGATCGTTCTCTCTTCAAAACCGTTTGGTATAGTGTACCATTTTTACTTAAAAAGTCACATTACAAACAAAGCCGCCATCGGCATTGATCAAATACATATTTGTAACAGTTACAAATATGTATTTATTTCTTATGTTCAGCAAGCAGCTTATTTGCAAGATCGTTCATATTGGGATAGATATTATTGTTCACAAACTCCGGACCGAGCTGGGTCGCAATGATATAACGTGCGCAGGTAGTTTTATCACCCTCGCAGTACTTCTTCTTGTACATACTTCCCAGACCTGAATTGATATCCATTTTACCCTGATAAAAGGGACATTTTGAAAGCTTTTCGCAAGTTGCCATAACATGATACCTCCAATCAGACTTCTGTGATCCTATTTTATCACAAAACCTGCTAAAAGTCAAGCTGATGAGATGCAAAACAAGCTCCGAAGGCACTTGATGAAATGTGTATAAACAGAAC
>JAGAKC010000182.1 GCA_017848155.1 Oscillospiraceae bacterium
CCGTGTGCCATTCGTCAAGGCAGAGCTGCTTTGCAACAGCTTCGCCTGTCAGCTTTCTGTCGCCTGTCAGCATCACGGTCTTTGCGCCGCACCGCTTCCTGATGGCGGATATCGCCTGTGAGGCACCTTCTTTTACTTCGTCAGATATTATAAGATAACCTGCATATACGCCGTCGATCGCACAGTGTACGGCTGTACCTGTGCTTTCGGGAGTAGTAGAGCTTGCGCCGCACTGCTTCATCAACCGTTCGTTGCCTACACATACCGTTTTGCCGTCTATAGTTGCCCTGACACCAAGGCCTGCAAGCTCCTCTGCATTTTCTGCTGTGGGTACAGACAGATCACTTCCTGCCCTTGCGACAGAAAGAGCAATGGGGTGCGTGGAGAAGCCCTCTGCCGTTGCGCAGTATGCCAGAAGCTCGTTTTCGGAGATGTTCTGAGGGTGTATTTCGGTGACAGTGAAGCTGCCCTTTGTGAGCGTTCCTGTCTTGTCGAATACAAAAATCTGCGCTTTGGTGAGCGCTTCGAGATAGTTTGCGCCTTTTATCATGATTCCGTGCTTCGAAGCGCCGCCTATTCCGCCGAAATAGGACAGGGGCACGGAAATGACCAGTGCGCAGGGACACGAAACCACAAGGAAGGTCAGCGCTCTGTATACCCAGCCGCTCCAATCGGGGTCAGTTCCTACGGCAAGGAAGAACAGGGGCGGTATGATCGCAAGCAGCAGCGCACCGATCACTACTATCGGAGTATATACCCTTGCAAACCTTGTTATGAAATTCTCTGTTTTTGCTTTGTTTTCGGACGAGTTTTCTACAAGCTCCAGTATCCTTGCGACCGTGGAATCGGAGTAGGGTCTGCTCACTCGAACCTTTATAAGACCTGAGGTATTTATGCATCCGCTTATCACCTCGTCGCCCTCTGCGACCTCTCTGAGAGCACTTTCTCCTGTCAGTGCTGCGGTGTTCAGACCCGAGCAGCCCGATGTTACCACTCCGTCAAGGGGAACTCTTTCGCCGGGGCGTATCACGATGATCTCGCCGACCTCTACTTCGTCAGGCTCGACCTCTGTGATCTCGCCGCTGCGTTCCACATTTGCGTATTCGGGATTGATGTCCACCATTTCCGCAATGGAGCGGCGTGATCTTCCTACTGCGACCGATTCAAAAAGGTCGCCCACACGGTAGAACAGCATTACCGCTGCGCCCTCGTCAAAGTCGCCTATCACCATAGCTCCAACAGATGCGATGGTCATGAGGAAATTCTCGTCAAATACCTGACCGTGGGCAATGTTGCGCAGTGCCTTCCATATGACATCCCAGCCAGGCAGGATGTATGCCGCACCGAATACGATAAGCTCCACGACCCATGCATAGGAAAAGGCTTCGGGGAGCAGGGCTGAGGCTGTTATGCCGCCTGCAAATATTACCGCTGCTATTATTATCCTTAGCAGCATCTTTTTTTGTTTAGTTGTCATGATGTCCTCACATTTTTATCTTACAATCAGGCTCTACCTTTCTGATGCAGTCCGCAGCATTTTTCAGTACCTCGTCAAATATGTCATCGTTTGCTTCAAGTGTAAGCTTCTGCGTCATAAAGTTTACGCTGGCGGATGTAACTCCGTCCAGCTTTTGGATGGCTGCCTGCATTTTTGCGGCACAGTTTGCACAGTCGAGGTCTATCAGCTTGAATGTCTTTTTCATAATGGTCGTATCCTTTCGTAAAACAATTTCAGACTTTTTTGATTACAGCAAAGCATCAGGGTATAATGCCCTTTATGAGCTTTGCCTTTACAGGACCGCAGCTGCATCCTTCGAGCATCCTGCGGTATTTCTGAGGAGTATAATTTGTGGACGGGTCAAAGCCGATAGTTTTATACAGCTCCACAAGGTAATTCTTTTTTCCGAGCATGAATGTGGGGAGTATCATGATTCCGCCTCTTTTTGTGACACGGCAGAGCTCCTTCACCGCACCCTCGGGGTTTGTCAGCAGGTGCAGCACATTTCCTGCCATCGTCACATCGTAGGTCTCGTCCTCGTCGGAAAGATCAAAGATGTTGCGTGCCTCAAAGCTGATATTATCGATACCCAGCTTTTCCGCCTTTGCTTTTGCCTTGTCCAGCATAGGTGTCGACAGGTCGGTACACACCACTTCCGCCGCTTTTTCTGCTGCTGCAAATGAGAGCACCCCTGTGCCTGCCGCGGTATCCAGTACCTTTGCCCCCTCAGGTATCAGCGCCGCAGTCTGCTGCGCCATCTGTTTCTGTACTTTTCTGTTTGCCGCCTGAGCTATGTCATAAATTCCTGCTATCCTGTCCCAAAAGCTCATATCGTCCTCCGTTATTCGTTGATGTGTTCGATGCCCTGTTTGAGTATCGTC
>JAGAKC010000183.1 GCA_017848155.1 Oscillospiraceae bacterium
ACGGTGGGGATATTGTGCGACATCAGCTTGTCAACATAGCTGTCGGGGAACTGTCCCAGAACGATAAGTCCGTCTACCTTGCGGTCCAGAACGGAGTTCGGTATCTCCATAACGTCCACATCTGAGTCGTTGACCACTTCGAGCATGCCGTAATAGTTCTGCTTCTGAAGAAGCTCAACTATATAACGGTATACTATCCAGTAGAAGCTGCTTGCGTCGCTTATAAAATGTCTGGCGACGATTATGCCTATGTTGTAGCTTAGTCCGTCGTGTACGCCCCTGCCGCCGGTGTGCATGCGGTAGCCCATTTCCGTAGCCTTCTGCTTTATACGCTCACGAAGCTCCTCACTAACACCGTCACGGTCGCCAAGTGCCTTTGATACCGTGACAGTGCTTACATTCATCACCTTTGCGATATCACTCATAGTAACAGCTTTTTTTATCATAGCAGGCATTCCTTTCAATATGTATGGTTAAAAAACTTAATATTTACTATATATATTTTAAGTAATTTTTAGCTTTTTGTAAAGTAATATTTTGAACAAACTTTTAATGTTTTTTTTGTGCAACTAAAACAAAAGGCGATATCAGTATCCTGATACCGCCTTTGCTGCTGTTTTTGTAATAACACAGCACCTTTTTATATAAACTCTGTACAGAGGACTTTTCACGCCGAGAAATACGGCACGAGTGCCCGATACACCGCTTGCGGCTCGTATGTTTTCCCGACGTTATGGAGCTAAGGAGGACTATGTTTTGCTCCGTTGAGCGTATGTTACCACATCCTTCCGCACCTGTCAACAGGTTTTCTGAAACTGTAACCGCAATGTAACCTTGAAACGGGAAACTGTAACCTTTCTGTCATCGTTTTGAAATAACTCGGGAGTTTTTGTAACTATTTGCTTTGTTTTTTTATTGTAGGTGCATTCGGAGTCGAATGTGGTAAATGTGCACAACAAACCTCGGGCTGTCGAATGATTTTATTGTGCAATCTGATAAAATCCTGCATAACCTCTTGATTTTTTCTGAATTATGGTTAAAATAGTAATTAGCACTCAATCGAATAGAGTGCTAAAAAGAGCGGTAAGATCTCTTATACATATATTTAAGGAGGAACTAACAATGACAATCAGACCTTTAGCAGATCGTGTAGTTATCAAGATGGTCGAGGCTGAGGAGACCACAAAGAGCGGTATCATCCTTACAGCTGCGGCTAAGGAGAAGCCTTCCATTGCCGAGATCGTGGCAGTCGGCCCCGGTGGAAACGTTGACGGCAAGGAGATCGTTATGAACGTGAAGGTAGGCGACAAGGTGCTTATCAGCAAGTACGCAGGCACAGAGGTAAAGGTGGACGGCGTTGAGTATTCCATCCTCAGACAGTCCGACATCCTTGCAGTTGTAGAATAATACGCATATACAGATATTTATACAGGAGGTTTTTTCATCATGGCTAAGGATATCATTTACGGCGAGGAAGCTCGCAAGGCTCTGCAGGCAGGTATCGACAAGCTCGCAGATACAGTTAAGATCACTATCGGCCCCAAGGGCAGAAACGTAGTGCTCTCCAAGAAGTACGGCTCTCCCCTCATCACAAACGACGGTGTTACCATCGCTAAGGAGATCGAGCTTGAGGACGCATTCGAGAACATGGGTGCATCCCTTGTGAAGGAAGTAGCAACAAAGACAAACGACGCAGCAGGCGACGGTACGACTACCGCTACACTGCTTGCACAGGCTCTTGTGCGTGAGGGTATGAAGAACATCGCCGCAGGCGCTAACCCCATGATCGTAAAGAAGGGCATGCAGAAGGCTGTTGATGCAGCTGTTGAGGAGATCAAGAAGAACTCCCAGGCTATCAAGGGCAGCGAGGATATCGCAAGAGTTGCTACAGTTTCCGCAGGCGACGAGTCCGTTGGTACTCTTATCGCAGAGGCTATGGAGAAGGTAACAGCTGACGGCGTTATCACTCTTGAGGAGAGCAAGACCGCTGACACCTACAGCGAGGTGGTTGAGGGTATGCAGTTCGACCGTGGCTACATCTCCCCCTACATGGTAACAGACACAGACAAGATGGAAGCAGTTATCGACGACGCTTTCATGCTCATCACCGACAAGAAGATATCTTCTATCCAGGATATCCTTCCCCTGCTTGAGCAGATCGTACAGGCGGGCAAGAAGCTGGTCATCATCGCAGAGGATGTTGAGGGTGACGCTCTTACAAACATCGTGCTCAACAAGCTGCGTGGCGTGTTCGTATGCGTTGCTGTAAAGGCTCCCGGCTTTGGCGACAGACGTAAGGAGATGCTGAAGGATATCGCTATCCTCACAGGCGGCGAGGTCATCACAGAGGAGCTTGGTCTTGACATCAAGGAGACCACAATGATGCAGCTCGGCCGTGCAAGACAGGTAAAGGTAACAAAGGAGAACACCATCATAGTTGGCGGCGCAGGCGACGATGGCGCTATCAAGGCTCGTGTGAACGAGATCAAGAATGCGATCGAGGCTACCACCTCCGAGTTCGACAAGGAGAAGCTCCAGGAGCGCCTTGCAAAGCTCTCCGGCGGTGTAGGCGTTATCAAGGTAGGCGCTGCTACAGAGGTCGAGATGAAGGAGAAGAAGCTCCGCATCGAGGACGCTCTTGCTGCTACAAAGGCTGCTGTTGAGGAGGGTATCGTTGCAGGCGGCGGTACAGCTCTTATCAACGCTATGCCCGCTGTAAATGCTCTTATCGAAACACTCGACGGCGACGAAAAGACAGGTGCAAAGATCGTTCTCCGTGCTCTTGAGGAGCCTGTTCGTCAGATCGCTCTGAACGCAGGTCTTGAAGGCTCTGTTATCATCGATACTATCAGCCGTGAGGGCAAGGTAGGCTACGGCTTTGACGCATACAACGAGGTATACGGCGATATGATCGGCGCAGGTATCGTTGATCCTGCAAAGGTTACACGTTCCGCACTTCAGAATGCAGCTTCCGTTGCGGCTATGGTGCTGACAACAGAATCTCTGGTAGCTGACAAGCCCGAGGAGAATCCTGCTCCTGCAATGCCCGCAGGCGGCATGGGCGGTATGTATTAATTATCCGTCAATACAAGATATTCGAGGCTGTCCCTTTTCGGGGCAGCCTTTTTGTGCTTGAAAATATCGGAAGAATGTGGTATTATGGAGAAAAGGGATGGTGTTTCGATGAAAAGATTTTTTTCCGTGACAGGACTTGTCTTTTTTGGCGCGGTGGCGTCATATGGGCTTTATGGACTGTTCTGGTTAGCTTTCCTGTTCTTTTCCTTCAGTATCGCTATGGCGGTGCTGTGCTGTCTTGCGGTGGAGCTTCTGGCGGCATTCCTGCTGGACTTCTTCTACAGATGGTGCGTGAAGCAGGGTATGGGAAACAGGATGCTGGTGCTTTGCACATATCTTCCTACCATCTGTGTAACAGGAGTTGGTCTGTTCATCTCTGAGGAGATGTTTTTCTACTGTATCGGCTTTTTCGCTGCAGCTGTTACTATGCTCATCGCTTCGGCTGTGATGCGGTGCTATGCTCTTTCTAAAGAGTGAATAATGTTCTTCGGGCGGATCGTGGCTTTGCACATGCCGCCTTTTCTTTATGTTCAAATCATATAAAAAAATCCACCGTGAAAATTTTATTGATGTGTTTTGACGAAATTAAAGCAAGGTTCTTGCATTTTCAGGGGGAATGGGATATACTAAAACAGTATAGATATTTGCACGGAGGTACTGTTATGTATAAGATAGTTACCAAAAAAATACTTAATCCGACCGTTACTCTTATGGAAGTTGAGGCTCCGCTTGTTGCAAAAAAGGCAGAGCCGGGTCAGTTTATCATATTGAGGGTCGATGACGAGGGAGAGCGTATTCCGCTGACCATTGCAGATTTCGACCGAGAAAAGGGCACAGTTACCATTATATTTCAGATAGTCGGCGGTACGACAGAGAAGCTGAACGCAGTACCCGAGGGTGGCGAGATACACGATCTTGTTGGTCCTCTCGGCACTCCAAGCCGTACTGAAGGACTGAAAAAGGTCGCAGTTATCGGCGGCGGAGTGGGCTGTGCGATCGCATACCCTATCGCCAAAAAGCTCCACGGACTTGGTGCAGAGGTGCACTCGGTGGTCGGCTTCCGCAGTAAGGACCTTGTGATACTTGAGGATGAATTCAAGGCGGTCAGCGACGTTATGAGGATAATGACGGACGACGGCTCCTGCGGTGAAAAGGGACTGGTCACAGATGCGCTGAAGCAGCTGATAGAGCAGGGCAACAGCTATGATGAGGTCATCGCTATAGGTCCGCTCGTGATGATGAAGTTCGTGTGCAGGCTTACCAAAGAGTACGGGATAAAGACTACAGTTTCCATGAATCCCATCATGATAGACGGCACGGGAATGTGCGGCGGATGCAGGCTTA
Organism: Oscillospiraceae bacterium; assembly: GCA_017848155.1. Classification (GTDB taxonomy): domain Bacteria; phylum Bacillota; class Clostridia; order Oscillospirales; family Ruminococcaceae; genus CAG-115. The sequence goes on from JAGAKC010000183.1 coordinate 4,420, forward strand.
CTGTAGGTGGAGAAACAAAGTTCGCATGTGTTGACGGTCCGGATTTTGACGGACATCTGGTGGATTTTGACGAGGCTATAGAGCGCTCCTCCATGTACAGGGACTTTGAGAGCCACAAGCGTGAGGAGAACTGCAATCTGTATAAAAAGGAGGCAGAATAATGCCTAACATGAGCCTTAAAAAGAACGAGATGCCTGTACAGGCTCCCGAGGTGCGCAGCAGGAACTTTCTTGAGGTCGCTCTCGGCTATACCGAGGAGCAGGCTGTTGACGAGGCGGAGCGCTGCCTTGGCTGCAAAAACAGACCCTGCGTCGGCGGCTGTCCTGTTGCAATAGATATCCCGTCCTTTATTGCTAAGATAAAGGAGCGTGACTTTGAGGGTGCGTATCAGATAATATCACGGAGCAGCTCGCTTCCTGCGGTGTGCGGACGTGTCTGTCCCCAGGAAACACAGTGCGAAAGTAAGTGCGTGCGAGGAATAAAGGGCGAGCCTGTGGCCATCGGCAGACTGGAGCGCTTTGTTGCGGATTGGCATAATGCAAATGCTGTGGGCGCAGCGGAGCTTCCTCAGAAGAACGGTCATAAATGTGCGATAATCGGTGCAGGTCCCAGCGGTCTTACCTGCGCAGGCGACCTTGCAAGAATGGGATATGATGTGACGGTGTACGAGGCGCTGCACCTTGCAGGCGGTGTTCTGGTGTACGGTATCCCTGAATTCAGACTTCCTAAGAGCATCGTTCAGCGTGAGATAGATAATCTCAAAGCGCTTGGTGTCAAGATAGAAACGAATGTCGTGATAGGCAGGACGGTTGAGATAGACGAGCTTTTCGAGCAGGGCTATGACGCGGTGTTCATCGGCTCGGGCGCAGGTCTGCCGAGGTTCATGAACATACCCGGAGAGAACCTTAAGGGAGTATACTCTGCAAATGAGTTCCTCACAAGAGTGAACCTTATGAAGGCTTATCGTGAGGATTCCGACACTCCT
>JAGAKC010000184.1 GCA_017848155.1 Oscillospiraceae bacterium
ACATCTTCCGTCTTAACGACCCGATGTTTGCGGAGCTTACAGAGGTGTTTGATTTCAGCTATATCACGGTCAACATGAACGACCTGAAACAGCGGCTGCGTATCAATACCCCTGTATTACTGGAGTTTCCTGCGCTGGCAAAGCTCTCCCCTGCCATAATCGGTCTTGCACAAAGCCAGATACACGGCAGGATATCAATGACACGATTAAGGGGCAGCTACCCCTTGCTTGGAGTAAAGGAAGCTGCTGCAATGGTGCACGGACTTAAAAACTCGGTGCCCGTGCCTGTTGACATCTGCCCGATGAACAAGCATAAAACCGCTCTTGACAGCGCACTCAAATTCTCCCGTGCAGGTATCGACAGCCTTACGATGTGTTTGGGCGTGCCCGGAAGCTATGCTTCTATAGAGGAATTTGTATTCACACTTATGTCGGTGCATGAGGTGATACTGAAAGAGATAAACATGGCAGGTCTTTGCAAGGCTGCGGTGTACCACCAGCTGGTATTCGGAAAGGCAGCAGGCGACAGTATCGCTTATGTGATGCGGCTTCTGGATACAGATATACTGGGGCTTCGAAATGCTGATACAGGTCAGCGTGTGCCGCTTAAAGTGACGCTTAAGGACAAGATGCGCCTTCAGAAGAATTTCGTCAGCGCACTTGAAAACTTCATAGACAGCGAGGAGATACCCGACGACCTTGCATACGACATCTGTGAAGCTATAAAGAGATACGACACATCACTGTTTGACCAGCAGCTGATGTATACTCCCCCGAAAGGGACGCTTCAATAAATATAGAAAGAACAAGGAAAAGAGATATGATAAAGCTGATAGCATCGGATATGGACGGCACGCTGTTGGATGAAAACAAACAGCTGCCCTCTGATTTTTACGAGGTGATAGACTCTCTTCATGAAAAGGGCATCCGCTTCACAGTGGCAAGCGGACGTACCTACGCGGCGCTTGCTCACCTTTTCAAGGAGGAATACCTCACAAAGATCGATTTCATCTGCGACAACGGCGCATATATCGTGCATGAGGGCAGGACAGTCGACATTACTCCTCTCGACCGTGCGACATTTGAGGAATTCGTAAAGGAAGCTGAAAAGATAGGCGGATTCAGACTGCTTGTTTGCGCGGTTGACGGTACATACCACCTGCCATGTGACCCTGACTTCGACAGGGAGGTCGCAAGATTCTACAAGAATCACATAGAATGTGATGATCTTATGTCGGTAAATGACACGATCTACAAGCTGGCAGTTTGCGATATGCAGGGCGCACAGGAGCGTGGAAAGCCTGCTCTTGATGCTGTATTCGGTGACAGGCTCAATATCCAGGTGTCAGGTCCTATCTGGATGGACGTTATGCGTGGCGGCGTCAGCAAGGGTGCAGCACTTAAAAAGCTTTCAGAGATACTCGGTGTGGACAGAAGCGAGGTAATGGCATTCGGCGACTACTTCAATGACCTTGACATGCTGCAGAGCGCAGGAGTGAGCTTCGCAATGGAAAACGGCAATGAAACTGTAAAGCAGTACGCAGACCACATAGCGGAAAGCAATACACGCAGCGGAGTCACGAAGGCTATAAAGCAATATGTGCTCAGCGAGGTGACTATATGAACATACAGATATTCGGCAAGTCAAAGTGCTTCGACACGAAAAAAGCAGAGCGCTGGTTCAAGGAACGTGGAATCAGATACCAGTTCATAGATGTGCTGTCAAAGGGACTCAGCAAGGGCGAGCTTGACAGTGTGGTCAAGGCGCTTGGCGGAAGCATCGACGCAGTGATAGACGAAAATGCAAAGGAATATGCGGAGATAAAGTATCTCTATGACGACGCAAAGCCTGAAAAGCTGACGGAGCGTCCTAAGCTGTATAAAACTCCGATAGTAAGAAACGGCAAACAGGCAACCACAGGGTACAAGCCTGAAATATGGAAGGAATGGGAATAAACAAATGGCAGATGTGATTATGATAATCATTCTCGTGGCGCTTTCAGCGTTCTTCTCGGCGAGCGAAACAGCTCTCTCCAGCGCAAACAAGATACGCCTTAAGAGCATGGCGGATAACGGCTCAAAGGGTGCGGAGCGTGCGCTGAGAGTAATCAAAAAATATGACAAGACCATCACCACTATACTTATAGGAAATAATATCGTAAACATCGCATGTTCATCTATCGCAACACTGCTGACAATAAATCTGATGAACAAGATGAACGCAGGCTCAGGCGATGAATTCGGCTCACTGGTATCAACAATAGCGACCACGATCATAGTACTTATTTTCGGTGAGGTACTCCCCAAGAGTATTGCAAAGGATCATGCAGAGGGATTCAGTATAATGGTGTCCGCGCCTATCAGCATGCTGATGTTCATATTCACACCCTTTTCCGCATTGTTCATACTGCTGAAACAGGGTGTTGCAAAGCTCTTCCGCACAAAGGAGAGCGTAAGCATGACCGAGGAGGAGCTTAAAGTAATCATCGACGAGATCGAGGATGAGGGCGTACTTGAAACACAGGAATCAAACCTTGTGCGCAGTGCACTGGAATTTGATGAGATAACAGTGGACGAGATAATCACTCCCCGTGTAAGCATAGTTGCGGTGGATATCTCCGAAACAGTGGACAATGTACGTGAAAAGTTCCTGACAGAGGAATACTCCCGTATGCCCGTTTACGAAAAGACTCTTGACAATATCATCGGTATCATTACCGAAAAGGACTTCTTCAAGGCATACGAAAAGAGCCATGATTTCAGCATAAAGAGCATACTTCAGGAAACTATCTACCTGCCGCATATGCTGAAGATATCTGAAGTGCTTAAGACCATGCAGAAGCAGAAATGCCATATAAGTGTGGTGCTTGACCAGCACGGCGGTACGCTTGGTATCGTGACCATGGAGGATATCCTTGAAGAGCTGGTGGGCGAGATATGGGACGAGAGCGATGAGGTAAAGGCGCCTGTAACACCCATAACTGATGATTCCTTTGAGATATACGGCGAGGTATCGCTCAATTCCCTGCGCCGCTACTTCAACACCCACGACATCGAGCTTGAGATCGAAAGTGAAGCTCACACAGTTGCAGGCTGGGTGCTGGAGCTTTTCGGAAGCATTCCCAAAAGCGGCGATGTGCATAAGACAGACGACTACATCGTGACCGTGCTCGACGCAGAGAATCTCCGTGTTGGCAAGGTACGGATGGAGATAACAAAAAAGACGGAAAACGACTGATGTCAGAAAGGATATCACCATGACAGTTGAACAGCTTCAGAAAAAGATAGTTGAGCTCAAAAAGGAAAATGATATCTGCATACTCGCACACAGCTATCAGAGCCGTGAGATATGCGAAATAGCGGATATCGTCGGCGACAGCTTCAAGCTGAGCGTGGAAGCTCAGAAGGTGAAAAACAGGAAGATCGTGATGTGCGGCGTGCACTTCATGGCAGAAACAGCAAAGCTGCTCTCCCCCGACAAAACGGTGGTGATAGCCTCTGACGAAGCAGGATGTCTCATGGCCGAGCAGTTCACTCCCGAAGATGTTCTGCGCTTCAAGGAAACAAATCCCAACTACAAGGTGGTATCCTATATCAATACGACTGCGGCACTGAAATGCGTGACAGATGTATGCGTGACCTCTTCCTCGGCTGTGGAGATAGTCGGAAAGCTGCCCGACCGTGATATACTGTTTATACCCGACCCGAATCTCGGAGATTTCGTGCAGAAAGCATACCCCGAAAAGAACATAGTTTGCTGGAACGGCGGCTGCCCCGTGCACGGAAAGATGACCGCCGAGGACGTTAAACGGATAAGGGCAAAATTCCCCGAGGCAAAGTTCCTCGTTCATCCCGAATGTCCCCCCGAGGTATGTGAGGGCGCAGACTACATAGGCTCTACAGCAGGCATAATCGCCTACGCAAGAAAGAGCGATGCAGAACAGTTCATCATAGGTACTGAAATAAGCATCACCGAACAGCTGTCCTACGAGATGCCGCATAAGCGTTTTGTAAATCTCTCAAAGCGGCTGATATGCTCGGATATGAAGATAACCACACTGACCGATGTATACGACGCTGTATGCGGCAGAGGCGGTCTGGAGATAACCTTTGACGATGACACTGCGGCAAAGGCTCGCCGCTGCATCGACGAGATGATAAGACTCGGCGGATGACAAATAAGAAAAGGGACGTTTTATTCGTCCCTTTTTTCATATGAAAATGCCCCGTGATATCCTCACGGGGCAAAAAGTATCTTTAGTAACGATTACTTGTTAAGACCCTCTACCAGATCACGTGTATCACGTGCGATAAGCAGCTCCTCGTTTGTGGGAACTACCCATACCTCTACCTTGGAATCGGGAGCGGAGATCTTAGCCAGCTTGCCGCGCAGACCTGCGTTAGCGTTCTCGTCGAGCTTGATACCAAGCACCTCCATGTTGCGGCAAACGTCAGCACGCAGATCATCGGAGTTCTCACCGATACCGCCTGTAAACAGAACAGCGTCAAGACCGTTCATAGCAGCAGCATAGGAACCGATGTACTTCTTGATCTCATAGCGGAGCATCTCACCTGCAAGGATAGCTCTCTTGTTGCCCTCAGCGGCAGCAGCGGAGATATCACGGTTATCGCTGGAGATACCGGAGATGCCGAGGAAGCCGGACTTCTTGTTGAGGTAATCGCTTGTTTCGGAGGGTGTCATGCCCAGCTTGTTTGCAACGAATGTAACAGCGGAGGGGTCAACACAGCCGGAACGTGTACCCATGATAACACCGTCAAGGGGAGTAAAGCCCATGGATGTATCAACGGACTTGCCGCCGTCAACAGCAGTGATGGAAGAGCCGTTGCCAAGGTGGCAGGAAACTATCTTGAGGTCCTTGATGTCCTTGCCCATAGCCTCTGCAAGAGCCATGGAAACGAAACGGTGAGATGTACCGTGGAAGCCGTACTTTCTTACGTGGTACTTCTCATAGCACTCGTAAGGCATACCGAACATGTAAGCCTTTTCGGGCATCGTCTGGTGGAATGCTGTATCGAATACAACTACCTGAGGAGTTGTTTCGGGAATTACCTTCTTGCATGCCCAGAGAGCCAGTGCGTGGGGGTGGTTATGTACGGGAGCAAGCTCTGCAAGGTCGTCTATCTTCTGGATTACCTCGTCTGTTACAAGAGTTGTCTTGTCGAATACCTCTGCGCCCTGCACGATACGGTGACCTACAGCGGATACCTCGCTCATGCTGTCCAGTACCTTAGCGTCGCCTGTTGTAAGTACCTCTACCAGCTTCTCAAAAGCCTCTGTATGTGTGGGGAATGTGCAGTCCATATCAACAGTTGCACCTGTGTAAGCGGTGTGCTTGATGTGACCGTCGATACCGATACGGTCGCAGTTACCCTTAGCGATAACGCTCTCGTCCTCCATATTGATGAGCTGATACTTCAGCGAGGAGCTGCCTGCATTGATTACCAGAATCTTCATGTTTCAAAATTTTCCTTTCATATTCTTTCAACCGCTGTATTGCGGAAATAATTCACATAATATTTTATACCTTTTTCTCTGAAAAATCAAGTGCTTTAATAAAAAAATATATAATTATGTAAAAATTCGTGCGCTTTTCTGTAAAAGACACTTGTAAAGCGAGTTAATTTGTGATATAATATAAAGTGCGACACAACTGAATAATTTTTTGGGATAAGTATACACTTTTATTATGGTAAAAGTGCATGCTCTTTTTTCGTATACTTTTCTCAAAGGATTCGGAAGTTGTGTCGCAGCAATCGGAGTTATGCATTTTTCGGTGCGTAGCTTCGGCTGCGCACTTTTTTATTTCATTTTACTTTAGGAGGATAATGTATGAAAGCAAAGAGGATCAGGGCAGTTTTGGGCGCAGGAGTTATTGCTTGCGCCGGTACAGCGTTTGGAGGGTGTGGAGGAACACCCTTTGATGTAATGTCAACAGCTGAAATAACTTTCAGCGACTATAGCGGACAGGCAAATCAGCATCTTAGGGAGGAATAATAAATATGAAGAAAAGACTTTTAAGTATTGCACTTATTTCTTTACTGCTTATCAGTGCGGCAGGGTGCGCAAGCAAACCTGCCGAAAACGCAGGAACAACTGTCAACGAAGAGCCTGCCGCTTCTACAGAATCCATTAAAGCTAATGAGGGTGGCATTAGTGTGCCGAAGTTTAACGAAAAAACCGAAGCAACAACAGCGTCTACTGCAAAGCCTGCCGAACCTGTTGTCGTATCCGACGGAAAGCTTGTTCCTGATTGCCCTGTTAATGTATCTGCCGACATTCCGTTACAGGAGTTTTACGTTATAAAGCCATGGGAAGAGTTCAACGACGCTACCGAAGATTATTACAACCGTTTTAATGTAACAAACTGCTACATCAAAGATGTCCTTGAGTCCAATACGGATGTAATAGACCGTAGCAACGGCTTTAACAATACGCTTAGAAACGATTGCGATTTTAAGTTTGTCGGAGAGTGGTTTGAAGGACTCTACATGGAAGCGGTTTTTAACGGAAAGCTTGTTGACGGAAGCGGACGCTACGATGAACAGTACAACGTTGTTGGCAGAATAGAGGAAGACGAGCTGATAGAGATGCCGATAAAGGCGGTTGCGGATAGTTGTGAACAGATACACGACTTTTATGGACTGATTGATAGGTATCTTATCGAGTTTTACGATTGCATTTCCATTGGCTCGACTCGTGAAGACGTTGAAGCGATTCTCGGCAAGGGTCATCTCGGTACACATCCCGAGTACACTACCGTAATGTACAACAACGGCACTGCTACTATGGTCATCCACTATGAGACCGTAGATAAGGTAATCTCTTTCGACGACGAGAAAACCTACGACACCGTACATTCCATCTACCTTATCAGCAACAAATAAAACAATTTGGGAGGATTAAAAAATGACTGAAAGAGAAGAATTGATAACACATATTCCCGCAAGCGCCGAAATCATGGCGAAAATTGACAGATACGAGGATCAAATTATATACTGGAGGTGAAAAGTAAAAAAAAATGAAAGGCGTTGGAAAAAATCATTTTGTAGGAGAAGATTTTACAGTAAAATCATTCCAATTAGAACACAAAAAGTCATTAAGCAGAAAAATAATCGTTGGCACGATTTTCAGAAAAATACTGGACGCAGGATTATTATTTGTAGTGGTAGGTTTCTGCCGTCTTTTAAGCTATGATTTGCACAGCTGGTTTGGTAAAATTAGCTATTTACATATGTTTCTGTTTTTTTTAGGAGCATCTCTTATAGTAGGACTTGTACAAATTATAGTTAAAATAAAATTCGGAGAGCATGAACTCTATGAACCCTATGAACCAACAAGCACAACAATAAAGATTTTGCTTTGGATATTGAGATTATTAGCGCCTTTTTTGACAATAGGAATTGGATCGAATATACTTGCTTATGTGGAGTATAGTTATGCAGAAAGTGCAAAATATATCGTTGTCATATCATCTTTTTTATTGATGCAGGTTTTGCTGATGGGAAGAAAAAGCCTATTAGGTATCATTCTTTGGGGGATTTTCTGTGTAATCAAAAAAATATTATCTGCAATAATAAGCCTTTTTTTTACAATAGAAGATGCAATTATCGCTTTTTGTGATCTAATCGGAATTCATCTTTTTACCGCTTTGGTTGAGATTGTGCTGACAATCGGATCGACAGCAGCTGTAAGCTACATTATCAAGCTATACCGGAT
>JAGAKC010000185.1 GCA_017848155.1 Oscillospiraceae bacterium
GCATGTTATCGGTCTTGTAAATATCCAGTACGTTGTATACAACCATGAGGTATACGTTATCGAGGTAAATCCCCGTTCCTCCAGAACTGTTCCTTATATCAGTAAGGTAACAGGCGTTCCTATGGTAGATCTTGCAACAAAGATACTGCTCGGAAAGAAGCTCAAGGATATGGGTTACGAGAGCGGTCTGTATCCCTCCGCTGATTATATCGCTGTAAAGGTTCCCGTGTTCAGTTTTGAGAAGCTGCACGACGTTGACAACCAGCTCGGTCCCGAGATGAAGTCCACTGGCGAGTGCCTTGGTATCGCAAAGACCTTCGGCGAGGCGCTTCTTAAGGGTCTTACAGCAGCAGGCTACAAGATGTACGACAAGGGCGGAGTGCTCATTTCAGTACGTGACAGCGACAAGGCTGAGGTCATCGAGATCGCAAGCCGCTTTGAGGAGCTTGGATTTGAGATATATGCAACAGGCGGTACAGCTTCCGTGCTCAACCGCAACATGATCGCAGCTAACCACGTTTACCGTATCTCCGAGGGCGAGCCTAACGTTATCTCTCTGCTGGAGAGCGGCAAGATAAACTACGTTATCTCCACCTCCGAAACAGGCAGAAAGCCTTCACGTGACAGCGTAAAGATGCGCCGTAAGGCTGTAGAGCGTTCTATTGCGTGCCTTACCTCCATTGATACCGCAAACGCACTGCTTGAGTGTCTTGAGATGCACAAGAGCGTTGACGATGTAGAGATGGTTGACATCACAAAGATCTGATGATCTGAAAAAGCATAACCCAGACGGCGGGACATCCTCTCGCCGTTTTTGGGTATATCTGAAAGGATAAAATAATGAAGATCAGCAAATACCCTGTAAAGCATACATACAAGATACCGAGGCTGATCGCAGATGTGCTGTCGCTTGCGGTTGCGGTGCTCATCGTTTCGGCAACGATAGGCTTTTTCGGCGATTATGAATCGCAGCTTGACCTTCTGCGCATAGGTCAGGACAATGTTGAAACTATTGCGGATAGCTTCGATCCCACTATCGTATGGAGGCAGTGGGTGGCGCTCGTTTTCCCGTTTCTCACGCTTGCTGTTATCGCAGTATACATCATTCTTACGCTTAAGAGCCACAGGCTCTCACGATACAGCGTCAACAAAAGGAATGCACAGGCATGCTACAACGAGCTTGCATTCGGCATATCGCTTGCGAAGCTGCCCGTACTCGTGATAATCTTCGATGTAATGTGCGTTGCCCATGATAAGCTGCTTCCATTTCCGAAATACGGCTTTTCATGGTTCAGCTGGTCGTTGATACTGTACCTGCTGATAGAGGTGATAGTGATACGCTACATCATGCACAGGCTGGACAGCATCACCGCAAAGAAGGAGAGTGCTCCGTCCGAAACGATCGTTATCAGGGCGGTAAGGTCCGAAAAACCGTCGGACATCAAAAAAGATACTAACAAGGAGGATATATGAGCTATTTCTGTGATAAGTACACTATAGTTGAAAAGACCACGCTTGCTGCTGGCATCTTTTCCATAACAGTAAAGTGCCCCGAGATGGCAAAGGCTGCAGAAGTGGGACAATTTGCAAACATCACGGCGGAGGGCTACACTCTGCGCCGTCCCATCTCCATCTGCGGCATCGACAAGGAGGCAGGTACGCTGCGCTTCGTTTTTGAGGTACGTGGCAAGGGTACCGAGGTCATCTCCCGTGCAAATGTCGGCGATACGCTGGACATTTTAGGTCCGCTCGGAAACGGCTTCAAGCTCCCTCAGGGACGCAAGATCATCGCTGTCGGCGGCGGCATCGGAGTTCCTCCGCTGCTCGGCATAGCAAAGGAGTGCGCAAGCGACTGTACAGCTGTCCTCGGCTTCAGAAGCTACGACAGGATAATCCTGGACAAGGAGTTTGAGAAGTACGGCGCAAACGTTGCGGTGTGCACCGACGATGGTACAGTAGGCTTCAACGGACTTGTAACAGTGCCGCTGGAGAACACTCTTAAGAATGTGGGTGCGGACCTTGTCTGCGCATGCGGTCCCGAGCCGATGATAAAGGCGGTCGTGGCTGTCTGCGATAAGATGAACGTTCCCTGTCAGGTATCGCTTGAGCAGCGCATGGGCTGCGGAGTCGGCGCATGTGTTGTCTGCTCCTGCATGACAGTAAGGAATGGAGAGGAATATTATGCAAGGGTCTGCAAGGACGGTCCCGTATTCGACAGCAAGGAGGTAAAGTTCAATGGCTGATCTTTCCGTAAGAATAGCAGGGGTAGAGTTCCCGAACCCCGTTATCGCAGCTTCGGGAACATACGGCAACGGTGAGTGCTACACCGATCTTTATCCGCTGTCAAGGCTCGGCGGCGTTTCCTGCAAGGGTATGACCATTCTTCCGAAGATGGGAAATGTTCCTCCGAGAATTGCTGAAACTCCCTCGGGCATCCTCAATTCCGTCGGTCTGCAGAATCACGGTGTGGAGGCATTCATTGAGTACTATCTCCCCACTCTCAAGGAGGAGGGCAACGTCATCATCGCAAACGTTGCAGGCGCAGTGCTGGACGATTACATTGCGGCGGCAGAGGCTCTTGATGCATCCGATGTTGACATGATCGAGCTTAACATCTCCTGTCCTAACGTCAAGGCAGGCGGCGCAACATGGGGAGTTACCTGTGAGGGTGCTGCTGCGGTCACAAAGGCTGTTCGTGCTGCTACAAGCAAGCCGCTGATCGTGAAGCTGACACCCAATGTAACAAGTATCACCGATATTGCAAAGGCGGTAGAGGCAGAGGGGGCAGATTCCATCTCGCTTATCAATACTCTGCTCGGTATGCGCATAGACATCAGAAACCGCAGACCTATACTCCATAACAACGTGGGCGGTCTGTCAGGTCCTGCGATATTCCCCGTGGCTGTACGCTGCGTATGGCAGTGCTACAACGCCGTTAAGATACCGATAATCGGTATGGGCGGTATCTCCACATGGGAGGACGCAGTGGAGATGATGCTTGCAGGCGCTTCCGCTATCCAGATCGGTACAGCTATATTCACCGACCCTTACGCACCGCTAAAGGTCATCGACGGTCTTGCCGAATACATGGACAAGAACGGTATCAAGAGCCTGTCCGAGATAGTCGGTCAGGTAAAGCCCTGGTAAGGCGCAGCGGTTAAAGGAGCATCTATGAAGATAATGGCAGTAGACTACGGCGATACACGCACGGGACTTGCTATGTGCGACAAGAGCGAGTTCCTTGCATCGCCGCTTAAGGATGCGGAGATAGCGGAGCCGGGCGTGAAAGGCGCGCATGAACCAAAGAAGCAGCAGCACGACTGCAAAAACGGCGGGAATGGTGTAGTAGAGCCATTCTCTGCCCATAAATCCGTAGAAGATGGTGAGGGGAATGGCCGTCAGATAGGAAAGCACGAAAAAGGCGGGGATCGTCATGGCAAGGGCAAAGGCACTTTGCAGAAAAATGCGAAGGCTCCACATGCGGGGCGGCTCGCGGAAGTGCTTTTGCTGCCAGGCCACCAGAGAAAAGAACCAGCCGATGAATTCGATGCCAAAAAAGAGGGGGCACATCACCGCCAGGATCACCAGCTTTTTGAGGGCGCGTGGCCACGTGACACCGGCAAAGAGCCATTTGAGCGCAGGGTAAAAGACGCTTTCCAAAGGAAGCAGGAGACACCACAGGCAGAGGGTGGCGACCTCCATATAAAATTCCCGACGGGTGA
>JAGAKC010000186.1 GCA_017848155.1 Oscillospiraceae bacterium
AGGGCCCCAAGGGCACACTCACAAAGGAATTCAGCAGCCGCATGGAGATCGCAGTTGAAGGTGCAGAGCTCACAGTTAAGCGCCCCAACGACGATAACGTAAACAAGTCGCTGCACGGCCTGACAAGAACACTTATCAACAACATGATAATAGGTGTTACAGAGGGCTATTCAAAGGAGCTCGAGGTAAACGGCGTTGGTTACAGAGTTCAGAAGAACGGTAAGGACGTTGTAATGAACCTTGGTTTCTCCCACAACGTAGTAGTATCCGATACAGACGATATCACACTGGAAGTTCCTGCTCCCAACAAGATCATCGTTAAGGGTATTGACAAGCAGAAGGTTGGCCAGATGGCTTCTGAGATCAGAGGACATCGTCCCCCCGAGCCTTACAAGGGCAAGGGCATTAAGTATGCCAACGAAGTTATCCGCCGCAAGGAAGGTAAAGCCGGCAAGGGTAAGAAGTAATTCCGAGAATGAAAGGACTGAAAATAAATGGTTAAAATCATCGATAAAAACAAGAGCAGACTTCGCCGTCATAAGCGTGTCCGCGCTAAGATCAACGGTACTGCAGAGTGCCCGCGTCTTAATGTTTTCCGTTCTTCACAGCACATTTACGCTCAGATCATTGACGACGTAAAGGGTGTTACACTCGCTGCTGCTTCCTCTACCGAGAAGGGTTTTGAGGGCTTCGGCGGTAACGTAGAGGCTGCCAAGAAGGTAGGCCTGATGATTGCTGAGAAGGCAAAGGCAGCAGGCATTACCGATGTCGTATTCGACAGAGGCGGCTATGTGTACCACGGCAGAGTTGCTGCTCTGGCCGAGGGCGCTAGAGAAGGCGGACTTAATTTCTAATAAGGAGGGACACAAACTTGGCACTTTTAGATGCAAACAATTATGAGCTTGCCGAAAAGGTAGTTGCTATAAACCGTGTTTCCAAGACCGTAAAGGGCGGACGTATCATGAAGTTCTCCGCACTGGTAGTTGTCGGCGACGGCAATGGTGTTGTAGGTTTTGGCATGGGTAAATCAAACGAAGTTCCCGACGCAATCCGCAAGGGTATCGAGGACGCTAAGAAGAATCTTCACAAGATCGCTCTGAAGGGAACAACAATTCCCCATGAGATCACAGGTAAGTTTGGTGCAGGCGCAGTTCTGATGCGTCCCGCTCCCGAGGGTACCGGTGTTATCGCCGGCGGTCCTGTTCGTGCAGTCATCGAGATGGCTGGTATCAAGAACATCCGTACAAAGTCCCTGCGTTCCAACAACCCCTGCAACGTTGTTCGTGCAACAATGGCAGGTCTGACAGCACTCAGAACAGCAGAGGAAGTTGCTGCTCTCAGAGGCAAGACTGTTAAGGAAATCTTATAAGCAGAACGAAAGGAAGTATTACAATGGCTCTTAAAATCACACTTGTACGCTCTCTCAACAGCTGCAAGAAGAATCAGATTGCCACTGCGTATTCCCTTGGTCTGCGCAAGGTAAACTCTGTAACAACTCAGCCCGACAATGCGGCTACAAAAGGTAAGATCAAGACTATCGCTCACCTTGTAAAGGTTGAAGAAGTTTGATAATACTAAAGAATTAACAACTACATTCAAATTACTAGGGGGTGCAAAGTAATGAAGCTTTACGAATTACAGCCCGCAGCAGGTTCTGTAAAGGACGTTAAGCGTATCGGTCGTGGCCACGGCTCCGGCAACGGTAAGACAGCCGGCAAGGGTCACAAGGGTCAGAAGGCACGTTCCGGCGGCTCTATCAGACCCGGTTTTGAAGGCGGTCAGATGCCTCTGCAGAGAAGAATGCCCAAGAGAGGCTTTAACAACATCTTCGCAACAGAGTATGCTACTGTAAACGTATCCGATCTCGAGGCTCGTTTTGATAACGGTGCAGTCGTAGATGCAGCAGCTCTCAAGGAGTGCGGTCTGCTCAAGGAAACTCTTGACGGTGTTAAGATCCTCGGCAACGGTGAGCTTACAAAGAGCCTTACAGTAAAGGCTGCTAAGTTCACAGCAGGTGCTCAGGAAAAAATTGAAAAGGCAGGCGGAAAGGCAGAGGTGATCTAATGTTTCAGGTCTTCCGTAACGCGTGGGTTGACACGCAGCTGCGTAAAAAGATTTTGTACACACTGTTCATCATCATCTTATTCCGTTTTGGCTCCAGCATCTTCGTACCTTTCATCGACAGCAACGCTGTCGGTGAGATGGTAAAGGGTGTTTCCCTGCTGAACTACCTCGACGTTATGACGGGTGGCTCGCTCGGAAAGGGCACACTGCTTGCGATGTCGATCACGCCTTACATCAATGCGTCGATCATCATCCAGCTGCTCACAGTCGCTATTCCTCCTCTGGAGAAGCTCTCCAAAGAGGGTGACGAGGGCAGAAAAAAGCTCAACCTGATCACTAAGTTCACATCACTTGCTATCGCACTCTTCCAGGCAATTGCGTTCTATCTGACGCTTGCAGGAAGCGATACCAACGGCGATGGAACAGGAGATCCGATCCTGAAGTACTGTGCCGTTAACGGCTCAGACACGTTCTCGATCGTTCTCTCCGCAATAGTAATCGTTGCATGCTTCGTTGCCGGCGCTTCGCTGATCATCTGGCTTGGCGACCGTATCAACGAAAAGGGTATCGGCAACGGTATCTCCATGATCCTCTTTGCAGGTATCATCTCCAACCTCCCCGGCGCAGTTGAGTATTTTGTTAAGCTGTGCATATCTGATATGAAGAACATCATCTTCGTTCTAATCACAGTGATCATATTCGTTGCACTGGTATGGTTCGTTATCCTGATGACCAATGCAGAGCGCAGGATCCCCGTACAGTACGCTAAGCGTGTTGTCGGAAGAAAGATGTACGGCGGACAGTCCACTCACATCCCGATAAAGGTTGCGATGGCAGGCGTTATGCCCATCATCTTTGCAATGTCACTGATGAGCCTTCCCCAGACGATCTGCTACTTCTTCGGAGTTGATGGCAGACCTGATCCCATCACAGGTGAGATGACATTCTGGGACAACTTCGTAAATTTCTTCAGCACAAGCAGCCCTGCTTATGCTATAATTTACTTCATCCTGATCATTGCATTTAACTATTTCTATGTATCCATTCAGTACAACCCCGTTGAGATCGCAAATAACCTCAAGAAGAACAACGGTGCTATCCCCGGTTACAGACCCGGCAAGCCCACTTCTGACTTTATTTACAACTCCCTCAACAAGGTTACACTGGTAGGTGCGATATTCCTCGGAATCATCGCAATACTCCCCATCATCATCTCGATGTGCGTTCCTGCACTTGCAGGTATCCAGCTCGGCGGTACAACTCTGCTGATCGTTGTTGGTGTTGCACTTGAGACAGTACGTTCTCTCGAGAGCCAGATGATGATGCGTCACCACAAGGGCTTCCTTGAATGATCCTGAAAGACAATTTTTGAATAGGAGAATATTATGAATCTGATTTTTTTAGGTGCTCCCGGTGCAGGTAAAGGCACACAGGCTGAAGTAGTCTGCAACGAGCTGAATATACCTGCTATCTCCACAGGCAATATGCTCCGTGAGGCAGTAAAGAACGGCACACCCGCCGGTCTTGCGGCAAAGGAGTGCATGGACAAGGGTGACCTTGTTCCCGATGAGATCGTGATCGGTATCCTCAAGGACAGAATTGCTCAGGACGACGCAAAGAACGGCTTTATCCTCGACGGCTTCCCCAGAACTGTTTCCCAGGCTGAGGCGCTTGAGAAGATGGGCGTTCAGATCGACAAGGTAGTTGAGATCCACGTTGCTGACGAGAAGATCACTTCCAGAATGTCCGGAAGACGTGTTTGCGAGGGCTGCGGTAACTCTTATCACATCGAGTACAAGCCCACAAAGGTAGAAGGCATCTGCGACGCTTGCGGCGCAAAGGTAGTTCAGAGAGTGGACGACAAGCCTGAAACTGTTCTCAGCCGTCTTGAAACCTATCACGAAAAGACAGCTCCCCTCAAGGATTTCTATGCTGCGAAGGGCAAGCTGGTAACAGTAGAGGGTCAGGAAGAGATCGCTGACACCTCCAAGCTCACTCTGGCTGCTGTTAAGGGTTGATCCCCGGAAGGCGTGGTAGAATGATCCAGATCAAAAATCCAACTGAACTGAAACTTATGCTTAAGGCTGGCGAACTTGCTGCGCAGGCACTGGAGCTTGCAGGCAAGAACGCCGTCCCCGGCATTTCCACATGGGAGCTCGACAGGATCGTTGCGGACTACATCAAGTCCAAGGGCGGAAGCTGTCCCTGCAAAGGCTACGGCGGATTCCCGGGACACAATTGCTTCTCCGTGAACGAGGAGCTGATCCACGGTATCCCCTCAAAAAAGAAGATCCTTAAGGAGGGTGACATCATTTCCTGTGATATCGTTGCAGAGCTGAATGGCTTTATGGGCGATAACACAAAGACCTTCCGCATCGGTACAGTTTCTGAAGAGGCTGAAAAGCTTATGAAGGCGACCGAGGAAGCGCTTTACATGGGCATCGCTCAGGCGGTGTCGGGAAACAGGGTCGGCGACATCTCCAATGCTATACAGCAGCATATCGAAGGCGCAGGCTATGCGATAGTACGCAAGTTCATCGGTCATGGCGTAGGCAGAGATATGCACGAGGATCCCGAGGTTCCGAATTTCGGCAAGCCCGGCAGAGGTCCAAGACTTACACCGGGAATGACGATAGCTATCGAGCCGATGGTCAACACGAACTTCCCCGAGGTAAACATACTCGGTGACAAGTGGACTGTTGTGACCACGGATGGCAGCCTCAGCTGTCACTTCGAGCATACTGTGGCGATCACAAATGCCGAAGCACTGATACTGACATTACCGGAGCACTGACATGGGATCTGTTTCAGGAATGGTTGTTATAAGCTCCGCGGGGCATGACCGTGACAGATGGTTCGTGGTCACAGGAGCTGACGAGCGGTATGTATATATCGCCGACGGAAAAGAGCGAAAGCTCGCCTCCCCGAAAAGAAAGAACATTAAGCATATCCGAAAGACCGATATGTCGCTGGAGCTCAGCGGCATGACGGATAAACAGCTTCGACGCACGCTGGGCGTGCTGAGTAAGCAAAGCATCGCCGAGGAGAGTGAAAAGCTTGTCTAAAGAAGATGTATTGGAAGTTGAAGGCGTAATTCTTGAGGCTCTTCCGAACGCACAGTTCAAAGTTGAGCTTTCAAACGGTCATAAGATCTTAGCTCACATCAGTGGCAAGTTGAGAATGAACTTCATTCGAATCCTGCCCGGTGACAAAGTGACCGTTGAAATGTCGCCTTATGATCTGACAAAAGGCAGAATCACATGGCGTGCCAAGTGATTGCGGCAAAGTAAACAAACCTATAAGGAGGGTTATTTAAATGAAAGTAAGACCTTCAGTTAAGCCCATTTGCGATAAGTGCAAGGTTATCAAGCGCAAGGGCAAGGTAATGGTTATTTGTGTTGAACCTAAACACAAGCAGAGACAGGGCTAATAGGCCTTGATCCCAATTCAGAGGAGGAAAAACTATGGCAAGAATTGCTGGTGTAGACCTGCCCAAGGAAAAGCGCGTTGAAATAGGCCTGACCTATGTATACGGCATCGGCAGAAAGTCTGCAAATGATATTCTGGCTAAGGCTGGCGTAAATCCTGACACACGTGTTAAGGATCTGACAGACGACGAAGAGGCTAGAATTCGTGAGGTTATCGACCACGGCTATCTCGTAGAGGGCGACCTCAGAAGAACTGTTGCTCTTAACATCAAGCGCCTGGTTGAGATCAACTGCTACCGTGGCATGCGTCACCGCAAGGGTCTTCCCTGCCGTGGACAGCGCACAAAGACAAACGCAAGAACTCGCAAGGGTCCTAAGAAGACTATTGCAAACAAGAAGAAGTAATCACACGAGAAAGGTGGTATTTTAATGGCAACTAAGGGCAAGCAGGTTATCCGCAGACGCCGTGAGCGCAAGAACATTGAAAACGGTGCTGCTCATATCCAGTCCACATTTAATAACACAATCGTGACCATCACCGACCTTCAGGGCAACGCTCTTTCTTGGGCAAGCGCAGGCGGACTGGGCTTCAGAGGCTCCAGAAAGTCCACACCCTTCGCTGCACAGACAGCAGCTGACGTTGCAGCTAAGGCAGCTATGGAACACGGTCTTAAGACTGTTGAAGTATTCGTAAAGGGCCCCGGCGCAGGTCGTGAGGCAGCTATCAGAGCACTTCAGGCAGCAGGTCTTGAGGTTAAGCTCATCAAGGACGTTACACCTATCCCCCACAACGGATGCCGTCCCCCCAAGAGAAGACGTGTATAAAAGATAACAACCGAGCTATTCGTTTACTCGGCGTCGGCAGCTTAGTGCCGATATTATTACTAGAATAACGGAGGAAATTACAATGGCAGTAAATCGCGATCCGATTTTAAAGAGATGCAGAGCGCTGGACCTCAGCCCCGCAGTTCTCGGTTATGACAAGAAGTCCAGAAGAAATCCCGGCGGAAACAGAAGAAAGAAGGAGTCCGAGTACGGCTCCCAGCTCAAGGAGAAGCAGAAGCTGAAGTTCATCTACGGCGTTCTCGAGAAGCAGTTCTATCACTACTACGAGCTCGCTACAAAGATGGAGGGCATCGCAGGTGAGAACCTCATCGCTCTTCTGGAGTCCCGTCTGGACAACGTTGTTTTCAGAATGGGTCTTGCATGCACAAGACGTGAAGCTCGTCAGCTCGTTACCCACGGTCATTTCTGTGTGAACGGCAAGAGAGTAAACATTCCTTCCTACAGAGTTAAGGTTGGCGATGTTATCTCCCTGAAGGAAACAAGCAAGAAGAGCAAGAAGTTTGAGCAGATCAATGAAGTTGCAGGCGGAAGGATCACTCCCCTGTGGCTGGAAGTTAACAAGGAAGCTTACACAGCAAAGGTACTCCGTGCTTTCCAGCGTGACGAACTCGACTATGAGATCGCTGAGCACTTAATTATCGAGTTGTATTCTAAATAATAGCTTTTTAGCATACAGATATTTAGTGCAGTTATTTTTAATTCATAATCTGCGGCCGCTGTTTAATTTCATCGGACTGTGCCAATACTTGATAGTAAAGGCACAGGCAGAGTGTGATTTAAAATTAACAGCGAATACAACATTAAGCACAGGATAATTAACAGACGAGAACTTGTGGAGGGTTACCAAATGCTTGAAAAAATCGAAAAGCTCAATATTGAGACCTCGAAACTGAGGTCTGACGGAACTTATGGAATGTTCGTTCTGGAGCCTCTTCAGAGCGGATATGGAAACACCTTGGGCAACAGCCTGAGAAGGGTGCTACTCTCCTCATTACCGGGTGTCGCAGCTACGTCCGTAAAGATCGACGGCGTTCAGCATGAATTTTCGACAGTTCCCGGAGTTAAAGAAGATGTTACAGAAATAATCCTCAATATCAAGGGACTCAGGGCAAAGATGTACGGCGAATCTCCCAAGACGATCTACATCGAAGCTGAGGGCGAAGGCGAGGTTACTGCCGGTGATATCAAGACCGACAGTGAGGTCGAGATACTTGATCCCGGCATGCATATCGCTACACTCAGTGCGGGCGCAAAGCTGTACATGGACATTACACTTGACAGAGGCAGAGGCTATGTTTCTGCCGAGCAGAACAAGGAGTATATCCAGCCTGTTATCGGTGTTATTCCGATCGACAGTATCTATACTCCCGTGCTCAAGTGCAACTACACTGTAGAGAATACCCGTGTTGGCCAGAGAACCGACTATGAGAAGCTCATAATCGAGATCTGGACAGACGGTACTATCTCCGCTAAGGAGGCAGTTTCCTACGCTGCCAAGATCCTTATTGAAAGACTGAAGCTCTTTGCTGAGCTGTCCGATGATTCGGAGCAGCCCGAGCTGATGGTGGAGAAGGAAGAGAACCGCAAGGACAAGCTGCTTGAGATGACTATCGAAGAGCTTGAGCTGTCCGTTCGTTCCTTCAACTGCCTTAAGAGAGCAGGTATCAATACGGTTGATGACCTTATCAACAAGTCTCCTGAGGACATGATGAAGGTCAGAAACCTTGGTAAGAAGTCCTTCGACGAGGTCAAGGCAAAGCTCAACTCCCTCGGATTTGACTTAACACCCTCTGAAGACAACAATTAAGATATACGGTTGGCACAATGACCGAATTCCTATCGAAAGGAGAATAAAAAATGCCAGGTACAAGAAAGCTGGGCAGACCCAGCGACCACAGAAAAGCAATGCTCAGAGCCATGGTTACATTCCTGCTTGAGAACGGTAAGATCGAAACTACCGTTACACGTGCGAAGGAAGTTCGTGCGGAGGCAGAGAAGATGATCACTCTCGGCAAGGCAAACACCCTGCACACAAAGCGTCAGGTTCTGTCCTACGTTACTAAGGAAGATGTTGCTAAGAAGGTATTCGACGAGATCGCTCCTAAGTACGCTGACAAGAATGGCGGTTACACAAGAATCTACAAGATCGGTCCTCGCCGCGGCGACGCAGCTGAGATGGCTATCATTGAGCTTGTTTAATTGAAATAAACAGTGATCCCTCCGATGATTCGGGGGGATCATTTTTGTTGACTTTTCGTTGGGTAGTTGATATAATTGAGTTATAATGAAAAGGAGAAATGCTATGAAAATAAAAGAACTAGGAACAGACAATATAGAAGAAATAAAAAAGCTGTTTTTTGAAGTGTTCAGCGGAGAGCCGTGGAACGATGATTGGAGTGACAAGGAACAGCTTCATGAGTATATAATTGACCTTGTCGGAAACAGAAATTCACTTTCGCTGGGATTATACGAGGGGGATGAACTGATCGGTATATCGCTCGGGAGCATTATGCATTGGTATACGGGAACGGAGTATTACATATCTGAATTCTGCATAAAGACAGAACATCAGGGCAAGAGTGCAGGGTCTTTCTTCCTGAAACAGGCAGAGGAACGTGTAAAGGCAAAGGGTATAACGCATATCTATCTACAAACAGACAGAACAGCACCTGCCTATAGCTTCTATAAAAAGAATGGATTCGATGAGATTCCGGACCATGTATCGCTTTACAAATACTTTTGACAGCAGGAGAGCACATGAAAAAAATATCACTTCCCGATGGGCGGGAGCTTCAATATGAGCTGATCCGGAAAAGTGTAAAGAATGTCAATATGCGTATCAAAGCGGACGGAGTAGTGTATGTTTCGGCGAATACCCGTGTCAGCGTAAAGCGTATCGAGGAGATACTGACAGAGCGGGCAGAATACATACTTAAGGCGGCGGAGCAGCTGAAACAGCGTGACCTGCGCAGTGAGATAACTGCTGACAGTATGCGCTGGCTTGGACGGGAATACGATGTCCGTGTGATACGCAATTTCAGTGAGCGTGTAGCTTTGGAGGATGACGAGCTTCGTGTGTTTACGTCACATCCCGAGCAGGCTGCGACTATGCTGCGGGAGTGGGCAGCTGACAGGTTTTCTGAGCTTCTTGCTGAATTGAACGATCAAGTGAGAAGCTCGCTTTTGAGTGCAGGAATTACTCCTCCGCCGACACGAATAACGATAAAAGACATGAAAACACGCTGGGGAAGTTGTTCATACACCCGTGGTCATATCTCGATGAATCTGCGCCTTATGGCGTATCCGAGAGAAACAGTGCTTTCCGTCCTGTGGCATGAGTATGCACATTACTGGCATCATGACCATTCAGAGAGATTTTATGGATTTCTGCTGAGGTTCTACCCCGATTATCATAAATGGAACAGATTACTTAAATAGAAACAGCTCCCGTATTACACGGGAGCTGAAATCATTTACAGAGGTATCAGAGATACTTCTTTGCAGCAGCAGCTGCGCTCTGCGCTGCTGTGACGTCGTTATTTACAGACGACTTGAAGCTGGACAGAGTGTTTGCGTTTGAACCGAGCTGGAATGTATCAGCTGCGGACTCAAGCTCAGCGCAAGCAGTCTTTAAGTAGCTGTAAGCGCTGGAGTAAGCGGAGGGTGCGGAGGAAAGCATATTGCAGTAGCTTCTTGCAGCCTGTGTGTACTTTGCAGCCTTCATGTATGTGGACATGTTGTTTACAAGTACTTCGCTGAACTTAGCTTCAAATGTGCTGTCCTTAAGAGCTGCAACCTTGGAGCGCATGGTGCTGTATGCGGCGGATGCATTCTCAACTGCTGCGATAGCTTCGCCAAGAACGTATGCATAATACTCGTTCTTGTCTGTAGCGGTCTGTGCGGAGGTGTTGAGTCCTGCGATAGCACAGCTGTTCTTTGCATAGCTGTTGAAGCTGTTGAGGTAGCTGTCACACTTGGATTCATAACCCTTGAAAGTAGAGGGATTTACAACATAGTTGTAGTAATCAAGATACTTGCTCTGGAGTGTTGTGAGTGCACTGTATGCACCCTTAAGCTCGGAAGAAGTAGGCTTTGCAGCGCTTACAGCAGATGCAACTGCAGACTTACCGCTCTTGATGTTCTTGATCATGGATGTGGCGATATCACGTGTGTAGAACGATTTAGCTGCGGTCTCCTCTGCTCTTGAGTCGAATGCGATAGTTGCCACTGTAGTTCTGGCAAGCAGGTCTACCTTACCCATTTCCTCGGAGATAGCTGCGAAGGCAGCAACGATCTTGTCGCGCTCCTTATCCTGTGCCTTAACAGTAGCGGAAGGCACATAAGTGGGTGCATCAGGTTTTGTTGTCGTTGTTGCACGTGTCGTAGTAGTTGTTGTAGCAGGCTTTGTTGTGGATGTAGCCGACGATGCAGAGGAAGATGTGGAAGGAGTGCTTACTGTAGTTGAAGAAGTAGATGTGACCTCAGGCTCGGATGTATCCTCAGGTGTGGAGGCATTGCTGTCCTCTACAGTTTCTACGGGGTCAACCTCAACACTTTCAACCGGCTCGGGAGTATCGGTAACTTCCTCGGGGGTAGTTTCTGTAGCAGAAGTGGTCGTTGCGGAAGATGCGGTAGTATCCTGCGGCTCACTTTCTGTCGGAGTAGTTGTAGTGGTGGAAACAGTGGTTGCATTTGCATTTAACTGTTCATTACCCGTAAGGCTGCTTTTGCCATCGTTTATTCCGCCTGATGTAAGCAGCAGAATGCCAAGAACGACTACCACAGCAGCTATGCCGACCATAGCAGGAATACTGAGAACGCCGAACAGCTTGAACGGCTCCTTCTGTACCTTTGCCATTTTTGGCTTGTATTCTTCACGCTTGGGAGCGCCGCAGTTCTTGCAGACAAGCTCCTTCTCGTACATATCCTGACCGCAGTTGCGGCAGTAAAGCAGACGACCGAGATCCACCTCAGGCTCTGCCTCGGCTTCAGGCTCGGCAGCTGCAGCTGCGACAGTAGAGGCAGTTGCGCTAACCGCAGAAGCAATACTTGCGCTGCTGTTGTCATCGTAGGCGCTGCTGTTATTGTATGTGTCACTGTAGCTTGGCTCGTATGCGCTGTTTGCTTCAGGCTCGGTCACAGTGTCGGATACGTTGTCTGTGTATGTATCTTCTGCAGCTGTATATTCAGCAGGTGCAGGTTCGTTTGCAGGTTCTTCCGTATCCTCAAAAACAGGGATGTCGGCAGCATATGTCGGTTCATCATCGCTGGTGTATGCAGGGATGTCTTCAACAGAAGTATCGTCGTCCTGATATACAGGAATATCGACCGCAGGCTCCTCATAAACGGGAGCTTCCTCGACAGCCGCAGGCTCTTCGTAAGCAGGCTCCTCATAAACGGGAGCTTCTTCAACAGCCGCAGGTTCTTCGTAAGCAGGCTCCTCATAAACGGGAGCTTCCTCAACAGCCGCAGGCTCTTCGTAAGCAGGCTCCTCATAAACGGGAACTTCCTCGACAGCCGCAGGCTCTTCGTAGGCAGGCTCCTCATAAACGGGAGCTTCCTCGACAGCCGCAGGCTCTTCGTAAGAAGGAT
>JAGAKC010000187.1 GCA_017848155.1 Oscillospiraceae bacterium
ATCCTGCCAATTCCATATAGTTTACTGAATAAATCATAACTAAAGATCCTCTGCAATTTGTTTCAATAAAGCTATTAAACTATCTTTTGTAATAGTATTGTTTTTACTAATGCTAATTGATATTGATGATGTATTATCAGTTCTTTCTCTTCCTGCCAAACTAACCCAATACATTATTCCTTTAATTGATAGCTCCTCAATAGACCATGAAAGCCATTCGCTCGGGTCTTCTGGGAGTATAAGCAGACACAAAATAATTGGAGTTGTTGATTTTGCACACAAATCATTGTAGTTCTTTGGTTTAAGTTTGTATGAAATAGTATTCTCCGATTCAGAAAAGACATTGCTCGACGATGTAGCTTTCAATTGAACTCTCAGCGAAGCATGAATGCCATCTATCCAACATTTTAATGTTGCATCAGTACTATCAGAATCATGAATGTTTCGTTCATAGTCTATTCCAGCAACTGCTGCTATAGAAGAAAGATAACTTATACTAAGTTCTTCCTTTTGCTTATCTAATGTCACTTAATACTCCTCCATATGTGATTTTCTAGTTTAATTATAATATAGCAATTCATCAATGTCAACCCTAAAATGTGATTTGTTTTAGATTTGTCTATATAAGGCAGTACCAATTAAAATGAAAATAACAAAAACTAATTTTCTCTCTTCTTCCTGTATTCCGATGGCGAAACACCAATGTGCTTATGAAACAGCCTGCTGAAATATAGTGGATTGTCGTAGCCGACATATTCGGCTATTTCAGAGATGTTATATTTAGTTCCCTCAAGCAAGCTTTGTGCATTCGCCATTCGTAGAGATAGGATATACTGCATAGGAGTGACCTTTAATATCTGCTTAAAGCAGCGTATGAACCAGCAGGTGCTCATATGACGAGATTCTGCATACTCATCTATGTTGATAGGCTTGTTGTAATTCTCGTTGAAATAATGTGTAGCTCTTTCGATCTCGTTCTGGATCTCGCTGCCTGACTTCTTTCCTTCTTTAAGATAGCGGTTTATCATAATGAAAATATGGCGGAGCATAAGCGACATAAGCTCTTCATAATTCGGGCGGCATAGCTGCAGCTCCTGTATCATTTGACGGTACAACCACGCATAATCGGGAGAGGTTCCTGTGTAAAACACATTCTCTGAATGTGGCAGCTCATAATTATCAAGAATACCGTCCACCATTCTTCCTGTGAAATGCACCCAGTACACTTCAGTTTTGTCGGGAGCGTGATAGTAATAATACTGTATTTCGCCCGGGCGAAATAATATCATATTGCCTTCTGTAATGACTGTTTCTTTGCCGTCAAGCCCGTCAAAGTAGAAATATCCCTTGCCTTTGGCAATATATAAGAGCTGGTAGTCCTTTCTGCCCTTCGGACGTTCGGTGCTGACGACAGGTCTGCTGTGGACACGATAATATCCGCAGCTGGTAACGACCAACGATTTACTATGATCTACCATATCGGACAGCGAGTTATGTAAATATGCAACATTTGTAAACATAAAAATATCTCCTCTCATCATAGTCTGATATGATTTTATCATATTTTACAGAGTATTTCAAGTGGCTTGTATCATTTTGTGTATGTTTTATTTAATTTTGTTTATAGTTTATGATTGAAAACGGTGGTAGAATAAAGACAGAAGCAAAGGCGCCTTTAATTGAAAGCAGCGTTCTTCGGGTATGACGAAAATGCTGTTATCGGTACAAAACTCGAGACTTGTGCCGACCCCTTATAACAACGGTTTTTCAATTCAAAGGAGATGTTATTATGACTGACAGAAGGTATCTTAAATGGTACAATAAGATCGGATACGGCGCAGGAGATATCGCTGGAAACGTGATATATGCGTTCATATCCACATTCATTATGATCTATCTGACGGACACCGTAGGGCTTAACTCAGGCATCGTAGGTACGCTTATGATGATATCTAAGTTCTTCGACGGATTTACAGATGTGATCTTCGGTGCGCTGATAGACAAGACTAAAACAAAGATGGGCAAGGCAAGACCCTGGATGCTGTGGCCATACATAGGAAACGGCGTTATGCTGGTTGCACTGTTTGCTGTTCCTATGGAGTTTGGCGATGTAGCAAAATATGCATATTTCTTTATCTGCTATACACTGCTGCACGCTGTATTCTACACCGCAAACAATATCGCTTACTCCGCGCTTACCGCTCTTATCACCCGCAATGGCAACGAGAGAGTACAGATGGGCTCCATCCGCTTTATCTTCGCATTCAGCACAAGCCTCCTTATCCAGTGGGGTACTGTTAAGGCTGTTGAGCTGTGCGGCGGCGGAGCTGAGGGCTGGAGAACAGTAGCAATCATTTATGCGATCATCGGTCTGGTTGTAAACACGATCTCCGTATTCTCTGTAAAAGAGCTTCCTGAAAAGGAGCTTGAAAAGGAAAATCCCGCTGATGAGGAAGCTGCAAAGTTCTCCTCAGAAGCATTCCCTGATCTTGAGCTGGCTGACAAAGACAACCGCACAAAAGACGAAAGCAAGAAGTACACTCTCATAGACGCTGCAAAGCTGCTGCTGTCAAATAAATACTACGTTCTGATCTGCGGTGTGTACATTCTTACTCAGCTGTTTTCTGCAACACTCAGTATGGGTATCTTCTATATGACCTACATTCTCGGCGATGCAGATATGCTTGGCACATTCTCCCTTGCAATCAATGTTCCGATGATCTGCGGTCTGCTTATCACTCCTTTCCTTGTAAAGAAATGCAAGGGTATGTATAAGCTGAACCTCACAGGCTACTTGATCTCCACTATCGCAAGAGCGCTCGTAATGGTCGGCGGCTATATGCAGAATATTCCTATGATGCTGATCTTCACAGGCGTTGCAGCGATCGCAATGAGTCCTATGCAGGGCGACCTCAACGCACTTATTGCAGCTTGCTCTGATTATACCTACCGTACAACAGGCAAGCGTATCGACGGAACAATGTATTCCTGCTCATCGCTCGGCGTAAAGATCGGCGGCGGTATCGGAACAGCATTGACAGGCTGGCTGCTTGCAGCAGGCGGATATGTTGCGAATGCTCCCGTTCAGCCTGAATCCTGCATCAATATGCTTAACTTTATGTATCTGTGGCTGCCTATGCTGCTTAACCTTGTGATAACTCTGCTGCTTTCAAGACTGAATGTCGAAAAGGCAAATGAGGACTGGGACAAGACACACGCTGTAACTACCGAGGAGGTATGATCTATGAATCCTACACCGAGCTGGCTTTCTGATCCTGAAATATTTGAAGTAAACCGTGAAAGAGCGCATTCCGATCACAGCTATAAGACGAAGGGCGGCGATCTTCGCCAGAGTCTCAACGGTATCTGGAAGTTCAATTACTGCGAGCATCCCGACGACAGACCTGCTGATTTCTATAAAGCAGATTATGATGTAACAGCCTTTGATGAGATCAAAGTCCCCGGACACATTCAGTTACAGGGGTATGACAGACCGCAGTATGTAAACACACAGTATCCTTGGGAGGGACACGAAAAGCTCCTGCCTCCCCAGATACCGCAGAAGCGCAACCCTGTCGGAAGCTATGTGAGATTCTTTGATGTTGATGAAGCACTGCTTGGCAAGGAGACCTACATCAGCTTTCAGGGCGTGGAAACTGCGTTCTATGTATGGCTCAACGGCGAGTTTGTAGGCTACTCCGAGGACAGCTTCACTCCCTCCGAGTTCAACATTACCCCTTATCTCAAGGAAAAGGGCAACAAGCTTGTTGATATTTATTATGATGAATATGTTGCTGCAATGCACAAAATTTATAGTGAGCGTCCCAAAGTCAAATTAACCGCGGAAGATATTGCAGAAAGAAATGCAAAAGCTGAAGAAATATTGAAAGGGCTGTTAGGAAAATGAGATACATAGATCTTTCCAATATTGATATGACAGATCCTGATGTAATATCTTGGATTAACAAAGCAAAAAAACATTTAGCTCTATTGAATAAAATGAACACACATGCCGAACGAAAAGATTATATGAGCAAACACGGTATTTGGAATCAGTTTAAGCCAATACTTATAAGGTGTTATGGCGAAAAATGTTGGTATTCTGAATGTAGTATACAAGGAGAGTTTGGTGATGTGGATCATTTTAGACCAAAAAACAGATCGACAGATGAGCGAGGAAATGTAATATTACCTGATGGATATTGGTGGTTGGCTTATGATTATCTTAACTATCGATTGAGTTGTGAAAAAAGCAACCGTAGTTTTGGGAATGGTGGAAAAAATGATATGTTTCCTCTTAAGGTTGGCACGCTACCTGCTAGTTTTCCACATAACAATGATATAGCAGTTTTGTTAGATCCTTGTGTCGAAAAGGATGTTGAGATAATTGATTGTGATGAAACAGGTGAAATCATATCAATTAGCGATTGTGAGTACGATATAGAACGTGTTGCAATTAGCAAAAAAGTATATAATTGGAATGAATTTAATTCAGCGCGAAAAGATATTAGAAACAGGTGCAAAACAGCGTTGGAGAATTTTGAGATTATTTATGAAGTTGCACCTGATAGAATGAGACCAGCAGTTGAGCAAATTACATCTCTAGTGGATTCAAAAGTTCCATTCTCTTCTTTCGCAAGAAGATACATAAGTCTTAAAATAATCGGAAAACCATATGAATCTGTTATTAGACAATTTTTGTTGTAAAATTAAATGGATAAATTGAGGGTACTACACATGTTGTAGTACCTTTATTTGGTTATTGTATCCTCTTATAATACTCCTCCAGCTTCTCATCGCAGATCTTATGTATCCGCTCATAATCCTCCGCCTGAAGTTTTTTGAATATCCACGGATTTATGCGGATCATCGAAACATCCTTGCAACGCTGGAAAAACCTCATATCCGCAAAGCGCTTGAATGGGTTTGAGAGTATGTTCCTTTCCACATCCTTGTCGGTGTAGCCTCCCTTTGCGAAGATGCTGGTAGGTTTCTCGACTATAAGTCCCTTTGCGGCTCTCATTTCGTAGAAATCCTTGAAGTAGTCCACGATGTCCTCGAGAGCAACACAGCCTTCCTCGTTGACATGGCGCATTACTGCTTTCAGCAGAACAGGCTTGTAGGAGAAGCTCATGTCCATCTTTTTCACGAACTCCATAAACTTGGACTTTATGTTGCTATGCGTGATGAGATCCCAGCCGAACTGCTCTGCGTAAGCCTTGACGGTGCTTTCTCTGAAATAGTTGAAGAACCTGCTCTCGCTTATCGGAACAGCAAGGTCGGGAACTATCTTTTCCTCGCGGATATAACGCTCTACGGTCTCGGACTGCACATCCACCATACGCACAAATTCAAGCTGGGATATCATATCCTTGACTTCCGTCTGCCAGTTGAAAAGGTCAATAAGCTCATAGTCAGCGGCGTCTATCGGTGTGTCGAGATATGCCACAGGCTTCTCTCCTTTGTATGTCATATTCGGATCGTGTTTGCGGAGCTTTTCGGGAGCGAGGGTATATTCAAACGGGTGATATTCCGCAATGTTCAGCAGGCGGTGCATTGAGTAGGGGAGCTTGAACATATTTGCGTTGTCCACAAAGTCGAACACCAGCAGGTCACTCTTGTTCTCGCACTTTCTTGTGCCTCTGCCAAGCTGTTGCATATAAATTGTCTTTGACATTGTGGGACGAGCCATAAACAGCACCTGCGTGTCGGTGACCGCCACTTGAACAGTTCTCAATAACGAGATCGGGCATCTCCGAGGAAAGCTTTTTAATGAACTCCTGTGAAGCGGCAATCGTCTGTCTTAAGCCCTCACCGAGGCTTTCCGCACCGTCACAGCCTATACCGATAGTGTTGTTGTAGTCTATCTTGATATATCCCATATCGCTTTCTTTGAGTGTTTCTATCACGCGTTCATCAAGATATTCCTGCACCCACGGATCACGCATATCCAGAAATCTGCGTCCGTCTACGGTGATGGGAGCACCGAATCTCTTAAGAAGATGGTCGGTGTTGTTATATGCGTCAGAGGAAAGTCCTGCATTTTCAAACTCAAACCACAGCCCAGGGACAAGTCCGTATGACCTTATCATGTCCGCGGTGTTTTTAAGTCCTTTCGGGAATGCGGTCTTGTTTACAATCCAGTCGCCGATATTGCTCCAGTTGCCGTCCTCGTTTCTGTACCAGCCTGCGTCGATGACAAGATATTTTATTCCCTTGCCTTCCAAACGCTGTGCAATTTTTTCGATTTTTTCTTCGGTGGGATTTCCCCATGTCGTGCAGTAATCGTTGAATATGACTGGCATATCTCTGTCAGGCTCTGCTATTCGGGGATTTTGTGCATTGACGAGCTTGTGGCAGACTTCTTCAAGTGAGTTACCCTCGGCAATTACAGCCTTTGGCGTTGTGAAAGAACCGCCTGCTTCAATATCCTTGCACCAATGACCGAAATCATAATCGGCAAGACCGCCGCAAAGGGACAGCGGCTCCTCTTTGCGGAATAGCTCTATCTGCCAGCTTGAGGCACAGTAGAGCTGAACGCCGATAAATTTCTTTTCAACCGTATTCTCCAGCACGATAAACGGGAACCATTTCTTCACGGGCATCGAGCCGCACTGACCGAATTTCTCCAACCTTACCGATACGGGTATCCATGCCTGCTCCATGTGCATATCTACAAGACGCTGACTTATAAGCCTGCCCTCTGCACTCCAGAATGAAGCCGCCCTGTGAATAACGTCGGCGTGTATGTTGTGTATTGCAAAAGAGGACAGCATCTCGAGCGTTACAGTCTCTGTGCCGTTATTTGTAAAGGTGGAGCGGCACTCTGTTACATCGCCGCATTTCTTATGAATGCTCTCGATAATGCAATCGCCGTATTCATAGATTGTTTTGTCGCTGTCCTCGGATATCATGCGGCAGTCATTCACACAGCTTCCTGCCATTGTCATGCCGTTTGCATAGCCTGCGCTGAAGTCCGCAAAGCGTGTTCTGAATTCAGTATAAAACTCCATATCTCTCCTCCTGAAGCTGAAGTATATTATATTTCAATTATAGGGTAAGGTAACGCTTATGTCAAGCGAGTTTTTCATTGTTCTGTACAATATGGGCGAACATGGGATTAAATAAACTTTGTTAAACTTAGGAGGCTTACTATGCTGAATAATACTAAAGATATTTTGACAATAAAGGATCTGCAGAAGCTACTCCACATAGGTAGAAACACCGCCCTGCGGTTGGTGCAGAGCGGTGATGTAGAGGCTTTTAAAGTCGGTAGACAGTGGAGGGTGACAAGAGAGAGCGTGGGACGATATATAAAAAGATATTAAAAACTTTAACCCTCGCTATTTTATCGAGAATTATTGACTATTCGTTACGAATATGATAGAATATCTATGAGGTGAACTATCACATGGAAACAAGACTTGTAAATCTCAGCGTGGGGCGTTCAGGAGGAACAGCCTCGGCGAAGAGTAAGAATTATAAAATATCCCTGCCCACAACGTGGGTGGAACAACTCGGTCTGAATGAAAACAACCGCGAGCTGGAGCTGTGCTTTGACGGCGACAGGATCGTAATAGCTCCCCGTCTGACTGCGGAGGAGTTTGCGTCTAAGGCTCTGAAGCTAGGGCATGAACTGTATAAATTCAGCTTTTTTGACGGAGATAAGCTGTGTACTGAGATCTATGCCGACCTTACTGAAAAGCGGGTAAGAGCAGAGAATTTCACCGACAACCTCATTAAGACCGCTTTCGGAAAGAATAACGTTCCGTCGTGGGAGGATTTCACAGAGTTCCTTGAGGAGCGATGTATCCCAAAAAGCAGAAGCGGACTGCGTGAATACCTTGATGCGATTGGCGCAGACAGCAGTGATCCGTTTGATATACTCCCCATAACACAGGGCAGAATGGCAGAGGACGACCAGCGTCTGATAATGGAGGTGTTGAAGTGAGTATACGACTTGTAAGCGATGAGAAGATCGCTGAAACTTCGTCAAAAGGCAACCAGGAAAAGTGGCTCG
>JAGAKC010000188.1 GCA_017848155.1 Oscillospiraceae bacterium
AGATACCGTCAGCACAGGCGGCTCGGGTGCGAGCGAGCCTGTAGCTGCTGCAACCAGTGACGCATCTGCGACCACGACCACCCCGACTACTGTAACTACTACAACTACTTCAACTACCACAAATACTACAGCTGCAACCACCACTACCACAGCGGCAACATCTTCCACTGTAACGGAGCAGAGTACATCTGACACGACTGATGTGCAGACATCGACCTCTCTGCAGCAGACCACGACACAGACTACCGTATCTTCGGATGAAAGCAGCACGCAGGAGGCAGTCATCCTTGCGGAGCTTGGTGACAGGCTGACCTTCGGCAGCTACAACGGCGAAGCGATCGAATGGCGTGTTATCGCTTTATCAGATGACGGCAGGTGTGCCACTGTTATTTCCGACAGGATACTTACCATGAAGGCTTACGACGCTGCGGAGGGTGGAAAGTTCAACACATCGGACGGAGAGAGCTACTGGAATGTGCCTGATACGGAGCTTGACACAGAGCTTCAGCGTACTATCCGTGGCGACAACAGGTGGGAGCTTTCAAATATCAGGACATGGCTCAACTCCGAAAAGGAGACCGTCACATACGAAAATGGCGAGCCTAACGCAAAGGCTATGTCGGAGCAGAAAAACGGCTACAACACAGAGCCTGGCTTCCTGAACAGCTTTACAAGGGCGGAGCGTGCCGCAATAATTCCCGTTGAGATAACGACCAACGGTGCGATCACCACCGACCGTGTTTACCTGCTGTCATTGGAGGAGCTGTCGCTTCTTGCCGATGCGGACGTAAGCCGCTTTGCAAAGCCTACAGATGCGGCTGTGGCGCAGGACGGCTCACGCTGGTACGAGCTTTATTTCAACGACTACGGTACCACCGATCATTACTGGTGGCTGCGTGACGGGGCAGAGGACAGCGCCTGCGAGTGCTATGCTATAGGCAACAGCTATGTGGGCAGCGACCCGATAAGTGACCCTGCAGGACTTGAGGGCTACGGTATACGTCCTGTTATGAACATAGACCTTACGGCGATCGATTAAGGAGAGCATAAATGAGATTATCCGATCTTAGCAGATTCAGGCAGATAGCTATACAGATACACGACAATCCCGATGCAGACGCAGTGGGTTCAGGCTATGCGCTGTACAGATACTTCAAGCGTGACGGCAGGGATGTGCGTCTTATCTACGGCGGCAGGAATGTCATCAGCAAGAGCAACATGAAGCTGCTGCTTCAGGAGCTTGATATTCCGCTGGAATATGTTACCGAGCTTGCGCCGCCCGAGCTTCTGCTCACAGTGGACTGTCAGCACGGACAGGGAAACGTACAGCACTTTGATGCGGAAAATATCGCAATGATAGACCATCACAGTACGGGAAAGCTGTCAGACGACATGGCGGAGATACGCAGCCACCTTGTAAGCTGCGCTTCCATCTGCTATTCCATGCTTAAGGACGCAGGCTACAACGCAAACGACGATACCGATATCGCTACCGCGCTGTACTACGGACTTTACATGGACAGTAATCAGCTGTCCGAGATAAGCCATCCCATCGACAGGGACATGATAGATTTTCTTCAGTACGACAAGCAGCTGATATCAAGGCTGAAATATGCGAATTTCAGCATATCGGAGCTTGAAACGGCAGGTATTGCGATAACACGCAGCAACTACATCGAGAAATACCGCACCGCAATAGTTTCCTCCGAGCCGTGCGACCCCAACATTCTAGGCGTTATCGGTGATTTTGTCATTCAGGTGGACAGCATCGATGTGTGCATAATCTATAATGAGTGTCAGGGTGGTTACAAGCTGTCAGTGAGGAGCTGTGCGCTTGACGTGGCGGCGAATGAGCTTGCTGCGTTCATTACAAAGGGAGTCGGCAACGGCGGCGGTCATTTTAACAAGGCAGGCGGCTTCATAAGTGCAGCGGACCTTTCTGCCACGGGTACGGATATCGAGCAGCATCTGCATGAAAGGATGAACGAATACTGCAGCGGGTATGACGTTGTGCGCTACACTGATGAGTGCAGCGATATCGACAGCTATGTAAGATACCGCAAGCGCCCATGCGAATACGGATATGTAAAGACTACAGACCTGTACGAGGTGGGTACGGAGCTTAAGATAAGAACTCTTGAGGGCGATGTTTTCGTTACCTGTGACGAGGACGTTTATATCATGATAGGCATGCGCGGCGAGGTCTACCCGTCCTCGGAAAAGGTGTTCAGTGAGCGCTACAACGCCACTGCAGAGCCATTCAGCAAGGAATTTGAATATGCGCCTACAGTTATCAGAAACGCAGACGGCTATGTATGTGAGCTTATGCCGTATGCGAAGAAGTGCATATCGGGTGAGGGCGCTGTCGTGTACGCAAGACCCGTGGAAAAGTACACCAAGGTCTTTACAAAGTGGCAGTACGAAACCTATATGTCGGGCATGGCAGGGGATATGCTGTGCCGCTCTGAAGGCGATATCAAAGACGTGTATATAGTAAACAGAAGCATTTTTGACATGACATATGAAAAAGCAGATAAATAAGCGTTACGTCCGCAGGCAGCCTGTCTGCGGACGTTTTTTATATTATCTTCCAGAATGTCGGCACAGCTGCGCTGCGCAGAAGTTCTATCTGTGCCTGTGCACGGTCGCATGCTGCGTATATCTCCTCGTTCTCCATTTCGGCAAAGGAGCTTATCTCGGCGATGGATGAGGTTATCTCCACCGCATGTCCGAGGTCCGTGATAAGGATGCTGTAGTGCAGCATGTCCTCCCAGATATCTGAAAGCTCCTCGGCAGCTTTGTTGCAGCGCTTCATGTCGCCGCGATGAAAAGCGTCCTCGATGTTATCCACCATGTCCTCCATCCTGTCGGTCACATGGCAGGATACCGCCACAGATGCAGCGCAGCCTACGGACATCACCGCAAGTATAGAAATGCTTACTGCAAGTCGGTTCATCCTTTTTTAATTCGCTCCCTTCTTTATGAGAATGACAGCTCCGTTCTTGTCTGCTGTCATAAGGAATACCTGCTTTGCCGAAACGCTGTTTTCACGCAGCTTCTCGTTCAGCCAGCATTTTCCGAGTCCCAGAAGCTTAAGCTGTTCATCGTCCGCAACTCCGTCACGTATCACCACGGAAGGCGGATCTGATGTGCTTCCGCCACGCTCCACATCCGCACGTGTCGCAGGCTGAAAGTCCTTGCGCTGCATGAAGTTTATCTTTCCTGTTGTTTCGACTATGGCGTAGTACACCTCTCCAAGGTCGAATATCTGCTGCTCACGCATTGCTTCCACCAGGTCGTCAACGGTATAGCGAAGCCGTTTCATCTCCTTTTGCAGTATCACACCTTCGGAGATGATGACACGTGGACTGCCTATTATCAGCCTGCGGAAGCGTGGACTGCCTACCATCACCGCAGACAGTATCAAATCTATGCACACCAGCGTGAATATCGGGACTATTCCCATCAGCAGCGGCACGGACGGCTCCTCCACGGGGATAGACGCTATGTTTGAGATAAGTATCGTCACCACAAGCTCCGACGGCTGAAGCTCTCCCAGCTGCCGCTTGCCCATCAGCCGCAGCGAGAATGTGATGACCACGTATAGAATTATCGCATGTATCAGTACAACTGCCATAAATATACCTCGCTTCCATCATTTCGGCAGTTAGTGTGCGCATAAAGCCGCTCATTATGCAAAAAAGGAGCAGCTGTTAAGCTGCTCCTCCTGATATATTCTTTCAGTCCATTATGATATCCGCAAACTCTCCCGAGCATGCCGCCGCAAGGTCATTCGGCGCAAGCTCCAGCTGTGTGCCGAGCTTTCCGCCGCTGACGATGATGCGTCCGAAGTCCTGTGCGGAGCTGTGTATCACTGTGCGATACTGCTTCTTCATTCCTATCGGAGTGCAGCCACCACGTATGTAGCCTGTCACCGCATTGATGTCCTTAACATGCACCATCTCCAGCGATTTCTCGCCCACCGCCCGTGCAGCCTTTTTCATGTCCAGCTCCTTGTCTATCGGCAGTGCGAACACATAGTAGCTCTTGCTCTTTCCCACCAGCACCAGCGTCTTGAAGCTGCTGTCATAGCTCTGACCGAGCATATCCGCTATATGCACGCCGTCAATGAACTCGTCACATTCATAGTGGTTTACGCTGTATTCTATCTTAAGCTTGTCAAGTATACGCATCGCATTTGTCTTGACTTCCTTTTCCTTTGCCATCGTTTTGCTCCTTTATTAAATCTGACCGCCCCATGAAAATGAGGCGGTCACAGTTATCTGTTTATGTGTTTCAGATCACATATGCATCATCATCGAGGTCGAAATCAAGCTCTTCGTCCTCTGCTTCAAGGCACTCTGCAATAGCCTTGTTTCTTGTGAGGAAAAAAGCCACCAGACCTGCCGCAAGAGCAGCCAGTGTAATAATGCCCGAAATGATAACAAACTTCTTAGTCATGATCGTACCTCCTGATATTTCTTAATTACTGATATCTTGCCGCAAGCTCGCCGATGCCGTTGTCGTTTGTACCCTCGCCCACTGCGCCGAACTTCCATTCGCCGTTGTAGAGATACATCTCGCCGAAGATCATCGCTGTCCTGCCGTCATAGTTTTCAGACAGGTTGTACTTGCAAAGCTCTCTGCCTGTGTCGGCGTCAACTATTCTGATAAATGCGTTCTGTATCATGCCGAAGTGCTGCTTGCGCTGCATAGCCTGATAGATGTTTACACAGAATATGATCTTGTTGTATTCGTTTCCGAGCTTTGTAAGCTCCACGATGATCTGCTCATCGTCGCCGTCGCCTGCGCCTGTAAGGTTGTCGCCCATGTGTCGTACAGCGCCGCCACGGTGCTGCAGATTTCCGAAGTATACCACGTCCATCGCACCACTGAGCTTTCCTGTTGCGGTGCTTATGAGCAGTGCGGAAGCGTCGCAGTCGATGTCCTCACGCTTGCCGAAGAGTGAGAATCCACGGGGAGCCTCGTCCCAGCCAAGACCAACGATAACGGTCTTAAGACCTGCGTTGCCTTTTGTAAGATCGACCTTCTGACCCTTTTGAAGATTAACAGACATAATGAACCTCCGATAGATTTATGTTGGGGGAATACCCTCG
>JAGAKC010000189.1 GCA_017848155.1 Oscillospiraceae bacterium
CAGATCAAGCCGCAGGCAGGTCTGCTTACAGGCGGTGAGTGGCGTGACAACGATCATTGGAACGACTGGGTGTCATTGTATCAGTCGCACGACGAGTGGAACGACTATCGTGAGCTGTGGCAGGTGAGCTTTGAAAACAGGTATGAGGTGATAGTAACAGCAGACGGGGAACCTGTGGAGGGAGCGAAGGTTACTGCTTCCTGCGGATATATCAAAGAGGCTGTTACGGATAACAAAGGACGTGCTTACCTGTTCTTTGATGATTGCAGCACAGATGAGGTGCATGAAATAAAGGCGGAATACGGAGATGTGAGCAAGTCGGAAGCTGTCGACATGGAAAGCTCTGCGAAGATAGAGATCGATCTTGGTCAGTCGGAGATGGATGGTCAGCCTGCATTGGAGCTGATGCTGATGATAGACACCACGGGCTCCATGGGCGATGAGCTTGGCTATATCCAGGCAGAACTTGAGGATGTTATCGAACGGGTAAAAAGCGATAACGGTAACATTCCGATAAAGCTGAGTGTGAACTTCTATCGTGATGAGTACGATGAATATATAGTAAGAGATTTCCCTTTTACAGAGGATATAAGCAGCGCAATAGTTGATCTTGCCGCACAGCGCTATGATGGCGGCGGCGACTATCCCGAGGCAGTTCACACGGCTCTTACCAATGCGGTAAAAGAGCACGAATGGAGCGAGGACTCCACAAAGCTGATGTTCATAATTCTTGATGCACCGCCTCATGATGACGATCAGATAATAGATGAAGTCAATGCAAGGATAGCAGATGCGGCTGCCAGAGGAATAAGGATCATCCCTGTTGCATCCAGCGGAGTTGACAAGGCTACAGAATACCTGTTAAGGACCATGGCATTTGCTACGGGAGGAACCTATACATTCCTTACAGACCACAGCGGTATCGGAGGTTCGCATATCGAGCCGACGATAGGCGACTATCAGGTAGAAAAGCTTAACGATATGATGGTAAGGATAATAAACAGCTACCTTGAATAAAGCGATACTTGAAAAAATGCGCCGTACAGAGCAGCCCTTTCCCGGGCAGCTTTGTACGGCGTATTCTGCGTGTAATATTTCCTTAAATTTTCACATAGAAAAAGGATTTGTTGTTGAAATTATGCGCAGAATATGTTATACTTAATAATGTATATGTATGTCCGGAAATGATCTTCAGGATCGTTTCGATTATGTATCATAGTAGAAAGGAATGCAAATGTCCAGATTTAAAGATAGATCTTGTCCCGTATGCCGTGTGACATTCAAGGACACCGATGACATAGTAGTCTGCCCTGAATGTGGTACGCCCCATCACAGGGAGTGCTATATGAGTATAGGCGAGTGCGGAGTTTCTGCGTACCATGCAGAAGGTTTTGTCTGGAAAGGGATGCTGCCCGACGAGGAGAAAAAAGCTCAGCAGGAAGCGCTTGAAAAGGCTGCACAGGAGGTGGAGGACCGCCGTGAGTTCGTAAGCAGCGATCCGCACGTGGCGGAATATCCGTCGGGTGTACCGGGACAGAATGTAAACAGCACCCGTGGGTACGGCGAAGCAGACAGCGGAAACGGACTTCCCGAGATGGATGCGCTGAGTCAGATACCCGATCCTTATCAGAGCGTTTATCGGTCGATACGTGAGATAACGGAGGACGAGGTCCGAGGAAAGGACGGCGTTTCCGGTAAGGAGCTCTGCTATTTTGCAGGAAAGTCTATAATCCACTACGCACAGGCGTTCAACGCATTCAGAAACGGCGTTATGAGAAACGGAAAGCTACAGCCCGTAAAGGTGTTTTTCAATTTCTGTTCGGGACTTTTCTCTCCCATACACCAGTTTTATCGCCGCATGGACATTCTCGGTATCGTGATGCTGCTGATATCAGGTATTGCATCACTGCCCGGAGTGTTTTTATACTGGTTCCAGGAAAAGGCGATAGAGCTTTCTGCGTCGATGGTATCAACGCTTGATATCCTCTCGGCTGTTGGAAATTTCATAGGACTTGGTTCGACAGTCCTGTTGTGCGTATTCGGCGATTATCTGTATTACAGATACTGCGTAAGACGTATTAAGAGGATACGTGTGAACTATGATGACGGCAAGGCAGAGGGATATTACACGGCGCTTACGGAAAGCGGTGCACCGTCACGGCTTCGTGCAGTGATAGGAATTCTTGCCAATATGCTGATGGCACAGTTTGTTATGCGGCTTCCGCTTATATTATAATTTATAAATAAAAAAGAAACAAAGGATGGACGATTATATGAAGCTGATCATTCAGATACCCTGCTACAATGAAGCGGCAACGCTTGATGTGACGATAAACGATCTTCCCCGTCATATCGATGGAATAGATGAGATAGAATATCTCATCATAAACGACGGAAGTACAGATGAAACCGTACAGCGTGCAAAAGAGCTTGGCGTACATCATATCGTAAGCTTTGTGCACAACCGTGGTCTGGCAAAGGGCCTTATGGCAGGCATTGACGCATGCTTAAGACTTGGCGCAGACATCATCGTAAACACTGACGCTGATAATCAGTACAGCGGTCACGACATCGAAAAGCTGGTGCGTCCCCTGCTTGAGGGCAAGGCAACTATGGTCATAGGCAACCGCCGTACAGATTCCATAGAGCATTTCTCTCCGCTCAAGAAGAAGCTCCAGAAGCTCGGCAACGGCGTTGTGAGAAAGGCAAGCGGCACTGATGTCGTTGATACCACCAGCGGCTTCCGCAGTTATACAAGAGAGGCAGCTATGCACCTTAACGTGCTGTCGGACTACACCTATACACTTGAAACGATCATTACGGCAGGCGCTGACAGGACAAAGATAATGTCCGTGGATATCAATACAAATCCCGAGCTTAGAAAAAGCCGTCTTTTCAAGTCGATGTGGGGCTACATCAAGCGCTCCAGCGGTACTATCATACGCAACTATGTCATGAGAAAGCCGCTCAAGACGTTTCTCGGGATAGCGTCGATATTCGTTATACTGGCACTCGCGCTGGGAATCAGATTTATCGTATACCTCTGCCTTGGAGAGGGCGACGGTCATATCCAGTCTCTTGTGCTGATGGCAGTGCTTGCTATAGTTGGTATACAGATAGGCATTTTCGGACTTGTGGCGGACGCAATTTCAGGCTGCCGTAAGGTAATGGATGAAACTCTTTTCCATGTCAAGAGAGTGGAGTACAATAACACCAACGAGAAATGTAAGAATTACAACATCTGCAGCTACTCAAAAGAGGAAATCAATAGATCATGAAAGAAAAGCTGGAGCGGTTTTATTCCGCATTTGGCGACAGGGGTGTAATGTTTCTCCTGTTTGCGTTTTCGGTAGTCATCCATGCGATGCTGGCACTTATGATGGAGCTGCCTGCGATTAATCCCGATGAGATAGGCACGGCGAGCGTTGCCGCATTCTACGGCGGCAAGGACTGGTCGGCGATGATGGGCTCTATAGGCTATTATTACGGCTATATCCAGGCAGTGTTTTATGCGCCGCTTGTGATGGTGTTCGATTCGCCGTATGCGCTGTATAAGGCTATGCTGGTAATGAACGGTGTTCTTATCAGCTTCATTCCGATGATAGCATACCATCTTGCGGCAAAGCTGGGCGTGCCGAGGGTATGGCAGAAATCGGTCATCGCACTGTGCTGCGGATTTTACATCACTTACATAGCACATTCCAAGTTCATCTGGAACGAAGCTATATCCAGCCTGCTTCCATGGGCGCTGGTTTGGTGCGTGTTCATGGCATGGGACAGGAAAAACAAATACACGAAGTTTACGTTTTCCGTGCTGACAGGTTTTCTGTGTGCGGTGTGCTACGGTGCACATTCACGGCTTATCGCTGTTGTACTTGCACTGGTGCTGACCCTTGTTCTGGTGAGAGTCATCCTTAGAGAAAAGATACTCAATCTTCCTGCGTTTTTCGTTTCTCTGGCAGCGTCATTTGTTGCCGAGCATTTTTTCAGGCTGATGATAGAGAATACCGTCTGGGACGGCCATGTCACAGGAAACACCGTTGAGTCGGGACTCGGCAGGATAGATGCGCTGCTTACTGGGGCAGGTTTCGGAAGATTTCTTGCGACCCTTTTCGGACACCTGTACACCTTTGTTACATCTACGGCAGGTCTTGGCGCTATCGCAGTGGCGTTTTTCATCGTGCTTATCGTCACGAGATTGAACGAGTGGTATGCGAATCGCCGCAAGCGGAACGAGGACGGCACACGAGTTTATGAGCCGATAAAGCAAAAGCACAGTCTGCGGATCATCGTATTTGGTATCTATGCATTCTTTACGGTTGGCGGTTCCATGCTGCTTTCTGTGCTTTATAAGTTCAATTCGGGACAGTTTGGCGACATAAAGGATCTTGTCATTTTCGGAAGATATACAGATAATGTTGCGCCGCTGGCGATCTTTCTGGCAGCAGCGTATATATTCCTTTACGGCTACTCGGTCAAAAACATCATCGGCAGTGCCGCTATATATGCATATATCTGCTTTGGCTTTGCCACCACAACATATCCGATACTTGGCGATGGAACATATCGTGAATCTCCCGTGCTGGGACTTATGCCATGGCGTTTCGGAGAGAGCTGTGCAGAGGATTTTTCCGAGCTGAGCTTCATAATCATGTCGTCGTCTGTGTTTGCGGTGTTTGCGATGTTTGTGGTGTTTGCGGCATCTACACGACGCTTCAGAACGCAGCTTGCATCGGTGGCGATGTGCGGAATATTCATTTATACGACAGTATATACCGGCACAGCTTATCTCCCCATGAGAGCGGAGGAGAACCTTGCAAAGACCGCACCGATAAAAGAGATATCCGAGCTTGTGTACAATGATACTCAGTCGCCGCCGATAGTGGTGTATAAGTCTGTATCAAGGACAGCTGCGCTGCTTCAGTTTCTCAATCCCGACACGACAGTGCTTAAGATAAATAAAATGAACCGACTTCCCGAATCAGGTATAATCATCATCGAGAATGGCAATGAGATACCGCTTCGTCCCGACGAATATGACGTTATGGGCAGGACGGACGATCATACTGTGCTTGCCTATGGAGAAGCGGCAAGGGATTATATCAAATACAGAGGTGCCAGTGTATCTGCACCATAATGTTATCCGTATATCGGAATAACGGAGGAAATATATGAATGATATCGAAATGACCGCGCGGTCAAAAAAAGGTGCTTCGGATCTTCTGAAGTCGGAAGCCTTTGTTATGCTGTGCATTTACGCAGGAGCGCTGCTTATACATGTTCTCCTGTCGCTTTGCACCACTATATTTAACCTTACTCCCGATGAGTATAGTGTTACGGCGATAGGTGCGTACCTTAACGGCTACGACTGGTCGTCGACCGTATCGACAGGCGGTTATTACGGATATTTTCAGGGTCTGCTCTATACTCCGATATATCTGCTGACAGACGATCCGTATCTGCGCTATGACCTTATGATAGTGATGAACGATATCATTATCAGCGTTATCCCAGTCATTATCTACTATCTCGGCAGAAGGGCTTTTGACATCAACAGAGGTCCTGCGCTGCTGTTTGCGTTTATTTCAGGACTTTATCCCTGTTATGTCCTGCTGACAAAGTTCACATGGAATGAAACGATGTGCAATACCCTTCCGTGGGTATTTCTGCTGCTTGCATACAAGAGCGTTGATTGCAGCAATACAGTCAAAAAGCAGGTGTTTTCCGTACTTGGCGGACTTACGCTGATGGCAGGATATGCAACGCACGGTCGTATGCTGTCGCTTCTTGCGGCAGGTGTGGTGCTGGTGCTTGCATATTTCCTGATAACCAGGAAGCGCATTTTCTGCTTCACAGGCTTTTTCGCAAGCATAGTAGTCGGCTTTGTTGCTGACAATCTGCTGAAGGATTTCTTTCAGGATGCGCTGTGGCTGATAAACGATATCGACAAGGTGCCTACCAACACTATTGAAAAGATGATATCCAGGATCCTTGCCATGGATATGGAGGCTATCGGAAACTTTTTCAAGACGCTTATCGGACATTTCTTCTATTTTATTTCTGCAACATGGGGCTTTGGTGCGATATGCCTTGTCCTGATAATAAGCGCTTTGGTGATATATATAAAGCGCTGCATCGCTGTCAGAAAGGCAGAAAAGACAGAAGGTACTGTTGTGGAAGCGTATATCAGCGACAACGACGGACTTCTTACACTGTTCGCTTTTCTCGCAATGGGTGCTGTTTTTGTTGTCAGTGTGTTCTTCAAAGCCACCTCAACGGTGCTTGATTCAAGAGCTGACACGATGATATACGGCAGATATACCGAGGTATTCTATCCTATCGCTATTTTTGCGACGATGATACTTATCTATCGTGGTAAGCTGACGTTTATCCATTCCTTTGCGTCGCTGGTGGCAGCATCGGTGATAAACACGCTCACCATGACCTTTGTCGCCCCCTGTGTTACTGCGGGTGAGAGAATGGTGTCGGCGATGATAATGGGACTTATGCCTCTTCGTTATGGCGAGAAGGTAAAGGACATCCCTACCAACGATACTTTTTTAAAGATAATCATTACCACAATGGCGGTGCTTTTTGTCATTGTAATTATCCA
Organism: Oscillospiraceae bacterium; assembly: GCA_017848155.1. GTDB lineage: Bacteria > Bacillota > Clostridia > Oscillospirales > Ruminococcaceae > CAG-115. The sequence goes on from JAGAKC010000189.1 coordinate 6,614, forward strand.
TCTTATCAGAAAGAACGACGAAAAGATATACAAGTTCATAGCTGTGCCGCTTGCGGGACTTCTCCTTTATACCAATGTTATCTGCTACACCAGCTACAATCTGCCGCAGGCCAAAAGCTCGCTGGTCGGTGCAAATCACATGGAGGAGGCACTTGAAAAGCTGGACGGAAGCGGATTTACTGTTCACTGCTTTGCACTTGCTAAGGAGCGTTATGTAAAGGCACAGTTCCTGTATCCCGAGATGAATTTTAAAGTAGTTACCAATTTCTCGGCGCTGTCTAAGCTTGAGGAGCGTCCAGATTTTATCGTGTCCGACAGAGAGGATGCGCTTCAGCTCTGGCTTGATGGCGTGTATCTTGTGGGAGATATCAACAGCGATTCCTACCTGTACGCATGCTCTGAGGAAGCATATGAATGGGCAAAGGCAGAGGGTCTTGCGCTGTCCGAAAACGGCTACGTTGAGTACAGCGGCGCTGAGATACCTGCAACTGAAGATGTGGAGAAAACAGAGGCTGCTGCGGTGATGCCTGTGTCCACTGCGGTGTACACCAACTATGCCCTGATATATAAAGCAGGAACCTATTACTTCACCGTATACGGCGACGGCGTTGACCGTGACAAGCTGACCGTAACTCTCACAAGCAACAAGGGTGAGAGCAAGCTTGACTACACAGTTGTGGAGCAGGCTGACGGTGTGCTGAAGATAGCATTTACAGTGGATAAAAAGACAGAGAATGTCCGCTTCAAGCTCAGCAATAACACAGGCGCTGAAGTGGTCATCGACCGTATCGTATTTGAAAAGGATGAGGCGGTAAATAACTATGCCATGGCAAAACGCACAGCGCAGTCTTCTTTAAGCTGAATTGGAGGGTATTTGTTATGCCAGTGATTAGAAAGCCACAAAGGTCAATAGCACCGGCACGAATGATGGTGCTGGGATTTCTTGTAATAATTCTGGTTGGCACCTTACTTCTTTGCCTTCCGATATCATCAAAGAGTGGTAGCTATACACCGTTATTTGATTGCTTGTTTACAGCGACATCGGCAACCTGCGTTACAGGACTTATAATATATGATACCTTTTCGCACTGGAGTGTTTTTGGTCAGACTGTAATTGCACTTCTTATACAGATCGGCGGTCTGGGCTTTGTAACGATCATAACCTTTTTTAATATTGCTGCGGGGAAGAAGTTGGGATATCGTACTATTGCTGATGCGGCGGATGGATTGACGGAGAATAACTTTGTCGGCGGAAAAAAAATTTTCATCAGCATAATAAAGTATTCATTTATTATTGAATTAATAGGAGCTGCTGTTCTTGCAATATCCTTTGTTCCCAGGTATGGTGCCTATGGAGTATGGGTAAGCATATTTATGAGTATAACAGCTTTCTGCAATGCAGGCTTTGACCTTATGGGGCAGGAGGAACAATTTTCTAGTCTTATGCATTTTCAGGATGATCCGTTAGTGCTTATAACAATTGCACTTTTGATCATTGTTGGTGGTATCGGCTTTATAGTCTGGGAAAATTTTCTGAACTACAAAAAGGTGCGTAAGCTTAACCTTCATACCCGCGCTGTATTGGTTATGACAGCTATACTGGTTGTTGGCGGTACGTTGTTTTATCTTTTTGCAGAATGGAATAATCCTGCTACATTAAAGGATATGAGCTTTGGTGAAAAGCTTGTTAATGCGTTTTTCTCGAGTGTTACTGCAAGAACAGCAGGATATAACAGCATTTCAATAGAGGGAATGACTGATTTTGCACAGCTGGGAACAGTAGCGCTGATGTTTGTCGGAGCGGCTCCTGCTTCTACAGGCGGAGGAATAAAGGTCACTACGTTATTGGTGCTCGTTATGACAGTGGTATCTTACATCAGGAACAAAAACGATGTAGAGATATTTCATCACAAGATAGATAAGCTTGTTGTTTATCGTACATTAGTTATTACCGCATTGTATATGACGGTTTCAGCGCTCTGCTTTACCGTGTTGTATTGCTCCTCATCATCGAATGCGGTCGCGTGTCTTTTCGAATCTGTTTCAGCTTTGGCGACCACTGGATTGTCAGCGGGAGTAACAGCAAACGCATCATTTGCAGGGCAGATGACATTGATCGTAACGATGTTTATCGGCAGAGTCGGTCCTGTATCCATTATCATGTCGCTTACTCTTAATGGCAAGAAACGAAAGAACATAGTTGTCCCGGATGGACAAATACTTATCGGATAAAAATAACAGAAAGGATCTGCTATTATGGAAACATTTGCGCTTGGAAAACTCACGATGTATGTGTCGGAGGATCACCGTTTCGGCACTGATGCTTTTCTGCTTGCATACTATGCAGGCGTCAGACCCGGAAATGTGGTGTGTGATCTGTGCACGGGCTGCGGTATTATTCCGCTTATTTTCTGTAAGAATGTCATGCCGCATCTTATCTATGCAGTGGATATTCAGGAGGAGGCTATCGAGCTTCTTAAAATGTCGGTGGAAAAGAATCACCTTGAAAACACTGTTCAGCCCATCCTCACCGACCTGAGGGAGCTTGATCAGAGGGTGCTTGCTTTTGAAACTGTCGATATCGTAACGGCAAATCCGCCCTACATGACAAACGGGTCAGGCTATGAGAAGCTGTCACGTCCACAGGCGATTGCACGCCATGAGCTCATGTGCACCGTTGACGACGTGTGCAGGGCGGCAGGAAAGCTGCTGAAATACGGTGGACTTCTTAAGATGTGCCATCGTCCCGAGCGTCTTTCGGATGTTATAAATTCCATGCGTGAGAATAAGATAGAGCCAAAGAGCATCACATTTGTACATAACAGCATCTATGACAAGCCGTGGCTTTTCCTTATTACGGGAAAGAAGGGCGCAAAGTCGGGCATGGTGGTGGAGAAGCCTATGATACTGCGCAACGACGATAAGTCTTATACCGAGGAGTATACACGTCTTTATGAATGATACGGGAAAGCTTTATGTGGTGGGTACGCCGATAGGAAATCTGTCGGATTTCAGTCCGCGTGGTATAGAGACCCTTGAAAATGCGGACTATATTGCGGCGGAGGATACACGTGTTTCGTTAAGGCTGCTGACACATTTTGAAATAAGAAAGCCTATGCTCAGCTACTACAAGCCGCATGAGGCGGAAAAGAGCGCAAAAATACTGGAGCTTCTTGCAGAGGGAAACAGCGTTGCACTTGTTTCGGATGCAGGAATGCCCTGTATAAGCGACCCGGGTGTTTATCTTGTGCAGAAATGCTATGAGGCAGGCATACCTGTCGAGGTGATACCGTCCTGTAATGCCGCCATAGCAGCTGTGGCGATAAGCGGTATCGACACCATGCGCTTTGCGTTTGAGGGCTTTCTGCCCGTCAACAAAAAGGAGCGCTCCGAGCGTTTGTCAGAGATATGCACGATGCCGCATACTCTGATTTTTTATGAGGCTCCGCACAAGCTGTGCAGGACCCTGGAGGATATGTGCGGCGCTTTTGGCGGCGACAGGTACTGTGCGCTTTGCAGGGAGCTGACCAAGATACACGAGGAGGTCATCCGTGGTACACTTTCCGAGCTTTGCGCATACTACAAGACCACAGAGCCCCGTGGCGAATATGTTATCGTCGTTGAGGGCGCAAAGCAGACGGAAAAGCAGCAGCTGACCCTTGAACAGGCTGCGGAGCTTGCAAGACAGCTGATGCTTGGCGGTGAGAAGATGTCCGATGCCTGCAAGAAAGCGGCAAAGGAAACCGGTTTCCCGAAGCAGGAGATATATAAGCTGGTGCTTGACGGCGAATAGGGAGAATGATATGAAAAAGCTGATCGTACTCGCATTTATGATGCTACTTACAGGCTGTAACGGCGCACCGTCTGACCCCGTTTTCGGCGAAGGTACGGAGTACACTTTTATGGAGCTGTCATTTAACACCGCAAGCGAGGTGGAATACGACTATATCGACAAAAGTGTTACGATAAAGGACGGCATAAACGGATTTATCGAGATAACTTACGAGCCGGTCAGCGAGGATATGACGACTGCTGCGGAGGATATAAGTGATGTGGCGGATCTCAACGACATGACCTATCAGACGATGTCGCAGGATGAAAGCATCAAAGCCTTTTCCGAAAGAAACGAGGGCACAGCGGAGATAGATGGATTTTCCGCCGATACCGCGATGTGCTGCCTTGATGTAGTATTTGCTGACAATGAGAGCTTTTACAGCAGGTATCTGGAAACAGCAAAGGTGAGCACGGAGCGCTTCTGCTACTCCATCAGCTATTGCAGCTACATGGATAACAGACTGCCGCCTGACGAGTACAGGGAACGTGCGAAAAACATCTACTACGGTATAGATATCGAACCTGTTCCCGTTACGGAGTATGAGTTTACTGATGACTGGTCTGACCTTGCAGCAGGAGAACCTGTTTCCACCGACGTGAAGCATACCTTTCAGAATGGGTTGACGTTTATGCTGCCAGAAGGATACTGGTCTGAAGCCGAATCGCCTTTCTCTGATACAACGTATGCTTTTGCTGATAAGAACGGTGATGTTTCTTATGTGAATCTGCTGACGGATGAAGCCGAGGACTATATCCGCTGCTATGACAAGCTGCAATATATGAGCGGATCGGTGATGACTGATACACAGATACAGGATATACGGCATATCACCGTAAACGGGATAGAAACAGTATATATAAGCACCGATGAGCGTGATACCCTGCTGCTTAGCGGCAATGGTACAGAGTATTACCTTATAAGCATCAACAACAGCGGCGAGCGTGATATAACAGGACTTATCCTCAGCACTGTTTCGTTTTGACAGTGGAGTTCTTACATCCGCAATGCCAATAATAAGATAAGAAAAAGCAAACTGAGATGCATGACTGCATCACAGCTATGACTGAAATAAATCTACCGAAAGGAATACTGCAATGAACAACAAAAACAACCTTAGTCCCTTTGTAAAGACAACACTGCCGATAATCGGCGCTGTGCTTCTGGTTGCGGGCGCTATCGCATATATCTGCCTTAAGCTGGCAGATGAGCTGCGCTACAACGAAAAGTGGAAGGATTACGATGAGTGCGGCTGGCACTGATAGAAATTGACACAGACATGTTTTTGTGATACAATTAATAAAAAGACAGCAGGGAGGGCAGCGTTATGATATGCGGAAGATGCGGACGTGAGTTTGACCGTGGATTACAGGATTTCTGCGGATATTGCAAGACCGTCCATACGGCGGATGGAGAGCCTATCCGTGATATCGTGGGGGTGCTTTGCTATATTGCGGAGCGTTTCGGACCGCAGACGCTGCTGGACCTTAGAAAAACAGACGCACTGATCGCAGATATCTTTCCGAAAGAGCAGGCTATACGTCGCCTGATCTATGTTGCGCTGTATGACGGCTGTGCGAGAAAGCTGGTCGGCGTGCGTGGCAAACCGTTTGAGGTGCGCTGTGCTGCTGCGGCAAGATGTGTGAAATCCCTGCGTGACGAGGTGGGTCTTAAGGGCAAGGCAGCCGCTGACGCTGTCGAGGCAGTCGGTCAGGCGCTGGGCTGCGAGATAGCTTTCAAGCGTCCCGCGGAGATGCCTGTTTCGGCAACAGAGAGCAAGAAGAACATCACAGACGCAGCTGAACAATACAGCCTTGGTCGTCATTTCGACCGAATAAAGTCCTATGACCGTGCGATGTACTGGTTTCAGCAGTCTGCTTTGCAGGACTGCGGCGAGGCACAGTATTATGTCGGCTTCTACAAGCTGGAAGGACGTGGCGGTGCACAGTATGTGGAGCAGGCGTGGGAGTGGTTCCTGCGTGCAGCGGAAAACGGTGTTCCTGCGGCACAGTACATGACAGGTCTGTTTCTTGCCGAGGGCATATCCTGCGACCGTAACGAGGACAAGGCATTCGAGTGGTTTATGGAAGCCGCAAGAGCAGGCTATGAGGATGCAGTGAACGTTATCGCACTGTGCTATGAAAACGGAGTCCATGTCCAGCAGAACCTTGTTACTGCGGCGCTATGGCGCAGCGGAAAGGGCACTGCTGCGGAGGACTATACGGACGAGCTTGCTGAAGAGCCACAGCCGCTGCCTGATGACGGTGAGGAGCTTTATCAGTCGGCACGTCGCTGCCTTGCTGAGCATGACCACGAGGGTGCAGCGCTGTTTTATCGCCGTGCGGCGGAGCTTGGACATGCACGGGCACAGTGCAGCTATGGCAAGTGTCTGTATCTCGGAAGCGGTGTGGCAAAGGATCCTGCGGAGGCATTCAGATGGTTTGGTTATGCCGCAAGAGCAGGCCTTGATATCGCTCAGTACAATCTTGGAATAATGTATCTTAAAGGCGTACACGTTCAGAAAGATCGTGAAATGGCGAAAAGGTATTTTGCGCTTGCCGCACAGAACGGTCATGAGGAAGCGGCAAAGATACTTGAAAAACTGAACTAAGGCAAAATAAATATAATACGGAGGTAACAACAGTGATCACAGCAGCAGTTATTCTCACAAAATGCAAGAAGGAGCATAAGCTCTTCGGAGTACGTACCGAACAGCGTGAGGACGGCGCATGGTATGCAACATGGGCATTCAAGGTGTCCGAGCAGACAGCGTCCAGAGAGAAGTTCGGCGATACAAAGATAAGCGGAAATATCTATGTCACGACCGAGTATCCCACCTGCCCTTACTGCGGAGGAATGGGCTTTTTCCAGTGTGCGGACTGCGGTAAGACCACCTGCTGGAACGGCGAGAGCGAAACGGTATGCGAGTGGTGCGGCAATACTGCCGAAACAGCTGCGGAGGAGCAGTTTGACTCCATCAGCGGAGGCGGCTTCTGATGATAAAGGTCGGAGATAAGATACCGCTGGAGCTCGGCGGCTTTGCGGAGATCAGGGCGGTGCTTGGCTCGGGTGGACAGGGTACGGTGTACCGTGCTGTTTACCGTGACAAGGAATATGCGCTTAAGATGTATTTCAAGAACAAGCTGAAGCGCCCGGAGATGTTCCGTGACAATCTTACTGCGCTTACCGACGGCGGTGATATAAGTCCATCGTTCGTGATGCCGCTCATCCTTACAGAGAATACCCGTGACGGCTTCGGCTTTCTTATGGAGCTGATACCTGAGGGCTATGCGCCATTTTCGGATATCCTGAACGCAAGGGTGAAGTTCTCGGGTCTTTATTCCATAGTAAATGCTGCGATTCGCATTACCATGGCATTCCGTGAGCTGCACAACAGCGGCAGGAGCTATCAGGATCTGAACGACGGCGGCTTCTTTATACGTCCCACAGACGGAGATATACGCATATGCGACTGCGATAACATCGCACCCTATGGCGAGCATCTTGGAATTGCGGGAAAGCCGGGATATATGGCACCCGAGATAGTAAGGGGCGAGAAAGCGCCCGACAAGCTGACAGACCGCTATTCGCTTGCGGTGCTGCTGTTCCGTTTGCTGCTGAGGGGCGATCCTCTTGAGGGCAGCCGTGTACTTAAAAGCGTGTGTCTTACCGAAGAGGCGGAGCGCAGGCATTACGGCTTTGAGCCGATGTTCGTATACGACCCTGATGATGCGTCGAATCGACCTGTGCGTGGAGTACATAACAATATCATCAAATTCTGGCGCATAATGCCCGAGTATATCCGTGAGGCCTTCACACATTCGTTCACTGTCGGTCTGCATCAGCCTGAAAAGCGCCTTATCGAGAAGCAGTGGCTTGATCTGCTGATAAGGCTGCGTGGAGATATATGCGCCTGCACCTGCGGTGCGCAGAGCTTTGCTCCGTCCTATGAGCGTGATGAGGAAAACAAGCTCATCTGCTTCTGCGGCACTCATTTTGCGCCGCCGCTTGAGCTTTCCGATGGCAGGAATCGTGTGCTGCTGTCCGAGGGCACAAAGCTGTTTTCGGACGATCTTTCCGTTACTGCGGAGGTAGTACGCAACAAGGTAAATCCGGGTCTGTGGGGACTTAAGAATCTCACAGGCGAGGTATGGAGCTGCACTCTCCCTAACGGTCAGGAAAAGGAGATAGCCGGTGGTTCGGCTGCGCCTATATTCAAGGATACTGTCATTGAGATGGGCGGCGTCAGGTACTCGATAAAAGAGAGTGAATAAACATAAGGCGGTCATTTGTGACCGCCTTTTCAGCATAAAAGCCGCCCATTAGGACGGCTTTTGATATTAATGTGATTATTATTTCTTAACTACGATCTTGATCTGTACATATGTACCGTCGTCAAGCTGTGCTCGGATGGTGGTCGTGCCCTTTTTCTTTGCTGTTACCTTTCCTGTGGAGGAAACAGTTGCAACGGACTTCTTTGTAGATGTCCATGTCACCTTACCGTCGTAGTTTTCAACGATAGAACCGAGCTGGATGGATGTGCCCTTCTTCATTGTGAGTTTAAGGGAGATGGTGGGCTTGTTGGTGGGCTTTACAATGTAATAAAGATCTTTAAAGGATAAGGTATGGTGATCGTAGTAATCACTTTCTGTAATTCTTAAATAATAAGTGCCTTTTGGAAGTGCCACATCGTCGCTGTTTAATTTGAGGAATCCATTGAAGTTATACTTCATAATTAATTCGCCATTAGTGTTATAAAGCATTCCTTCAAGACCCTGTGTACATTCGGTATATCTGAGTTCGATCCTTGACTCGCTGGATAGTGTGATCTTATAAGTTAGTGTTTCGATTCCGTTGTTTGCCACAAATGTTTTGGAGTAATACTCCAGAGGCTCCATCTTTTTTGCCCCGTCGAACACGCCTGCTGCGCTTGCAGTGGTAGTTACGATCATGGAGGAAATGGCGATAGTCGCTGTCATTATGACTGCCGTTATTTTTTTAAGCAGCTTTTTCATAGGTCTGTACCTCTCTTTAAAAATATTCGGACTATGTCCGTATCCACATTTTATCTTATGGAGAGGCCAAAGTCAATACGATTTGCAAAACTGGTAGCAAAAACTGCAAAACTGGTATGAGAGTATAAGAAATAGTTTGTGAATATTGTACGAACTTTGACGTGCTGTGATAATTAAAAGCTCGGTGAAAACCACCGAGCTTTATGTTATGCAGTTTTGTTTGCAGCTTTTTTTTGTGAACCGATAAGCTCCATAAAATGCTTGTTTTTTTCTAAAACACATCTGAACAGAGGGCAGCCGACGATGGTGATGACTACAAGCTCGCCTGCGCCGACGGTGAGCATGCTCATCCAGAGCGGCTCCTTGAAGGCAATATACAGCTCCACTGCGATGATAACAGCATTGCTGATAACAGGCAGAAGTGAAGCGACCCATATATTCTTCACATAGAACATGGGAATTACTGCGACAGCTGTAGCGACCGTACCGAACACCATATCCATCAGCGCCATGGGACTGAAGCAGTTTGCGATAAAGCAGCCGAGGATAAGTGCGACACTGTAGTCTTTGCGGTAAAAGCATAGCAGTGTGAGCAGCTCTGCTATCCTGAACTGCACTGGGCCGAAGGACAGTCCCGACAATGCGATGGTGAGCGCAGCGTACAGCGCGGCAACAACAGCAAGCCGTGTGAGGTCTTTTGCGTTTGATCCGATTTTGGACATAAAAAAACTCCTTGTTTTTTAACGGTGGTTAGCAAAGAAAACACCGTATTTGATTTTAGTGTGCATCGGCACATGCAATATGATACCACAATTTATGAAAAAAATCAATACCTTTCTGCATTTTTTCTGTACTCTCCTGCGGTCATTCCTGTGCGTTTCCTGAACTGACGGATAAAATGCACGTCGTTGTCGCAGCCGCAAAGCTCCGCTATCTGTTTTATCGGAAGTGATGTGCTGCGCAGGTAATATTTCGCCATGTCGAGCCGTGCGGTTATCACATCCTCGTGACAGCTTATGCCGAATTCCTGCTTATAAAGATACTGGAAGTGCGAGGGACTTAATGACAGGTCTGCCGCAAGCTCTGCAATGCTGCGTCTGTATGAGGGGTGACGGTATATCCTTGCACGAAGCTCCCGTAGCTTTGCACCGTGGGAGCTGCCGCTGCCGTGCTCTGCACCCTCTGCGAGCTTTGACAGCAGCAGCCGCAGCAGGAGGTCTGTGTTTTCGTCCTTATTCGCTCCGTTGGACACTGATTCCAGTGACAGGAGCCTTAATATGTTTTCCGTTGCAGCAATATCGGAAACAGGTATTATCGTATTAAAAGGCAGTCCTGTCCTTTCGGCAAAGCCGCTGCCTGCCGCACCCTCAAAGTGTACCCAGTGATTGATATACTCGCATCCGTCCGCTCCGTAGCGCTGATGAAACTCCGATGAAAAAACAATGGCGCTGTTTGCCTGTACGCTTTGCATGCCGCTTTCCAGCTGTACAAGGGCAGGAGTCTTGAATATCAATATAAGTTCATCTCCAGAGCCGTTAGGCCGGTCTATAAAAAAATCGCTGTCATGGGTATAATCAAGTCCCAATGTGTGAAGCTGCATAAGACACCTCAATCGTAGGATATATCAGTTTTATTAATATGATACATCATTGAAAACTGTTTGTCAATATGTTAAGATATAAATAACAAATTAATGCCGAAAGGAATACTATCATGAAAAAGCTCAATCTTACCATCAACCCTATGGACAGAAAAAGCCACATCAACCGTGAGATATACGGCAACTTCTCCGAGCATCTCGGACGCTGCGTGTACGACGGAATATATGTGGGTGAAAACAGCGATATCCCGAATATCGAGGGCTTCCGCAAGGATGTTATCGATGCATTCAGGGAGATAAAGCTCCCCGTGCTGCGCTGGCCGGGCGGCTGTTTTGCTGACGCATACCACTGGAAGGACGGCATCGGCGACAAGGAAAAGCGCAAGAAGATGATCAATATCCACTGGGGCGGTCTTGTGGAGGACAACAGCTTCGGTACTCATGAATTCCTGCGTTTCTGTGAGCTTGTCGGCTGCGAGCCTTACATTGCAGGTAACGTCGGAAGCGGCACAGTCGAGGAGATGGCAGAGTGGATAGAGTACATGACCTTTGACGGAGTATCTCCCATGGCAGAGCTTCGCCGCAAGAATGGCAGAGAGCAGCCCTGGAAGCTGAAATACTTCGGCATAGGCAATGAAAACTGGGGCTGCGGCGGAAATATGACTCCCGAGTACTACTGCGACACCTACCGCAGATATCAGTCCTACTGCCGTGATTTCAGCGGTAACAATCTCTACAAGATAGCATGCGGACCTAACGCATTTGATTACAACTGGACCGAGGTCTGCATGAAGAACATCACCGCATGGAATATGAAGGGACTTTCGCTGCATTACTATACTGTTCCCTACGGAAACTGGGAGCATAAGGGCAGCGCTACGGTATTTACCGATGCCGATTATTATGAGACCATCTCTGCAACGCTTCAGATGGAAACTCTTGTTACACGTCACAGCGAGATAATGAACCGCTATGACCCTGAGGGCAAGGTTGGACTTATCGTGGACGAATGGGGCTGCTGGTTCGATGTTGAGGAGGGCACTAATCCCGGCTTCCTGTATCAGCAGAACACCATGCGTGACGCTATCGTTGCGGCTATAAACCTCAACATCTTCAACCGCCACTCCGACAGAGTATATATGGCGAATATTGCGCAGGCGGTAAACGTGCTTCAGGCAGTGCTGCTCACCGAGGGTATGGTCACAGTCAAGACCCCCACATTCCATGTGTTCGACCTTTACAAGGGTCATCAGGACGCAACGCTCATCTACAGCCACGTTGAAAATGAGAATACCGAGGGCGGCGTATCTGTGCCCTGCATAAGCCATTCCGCTTCCATCAACGACAATGGCGAGGTACTGGTAACGCTTTCAAACTGCGCTCTTGACAAGGAGTATGAGATCGACCTTGGCACGGCATTTGGTCAGATAACAGCCGCCGAGGGCAGAATGGTGACAGGCGACGCACGTGCTTACAATGACTTTACCAATACCGACAATGTAGTTATCAGACCGATCGAGGTGAAGACTGAAAACGGCAAGGCAAGCGTAGTGCTGCCTGCGTGCAGTGTTGCGGCGATCACGATAAAGCTGTGATGCAGGGGAAGAAGCCCTGTGTCCGCTGCCTGCTTGAGGAGGCAGGAAAGCAGGACGTGTACAGCATTATCCGGAAGCGGATATCCGAGATACCCGAGCCGCTTAGGACAGATGATGAGCTTTATTCCGAGAGGCTTGCTGTCTGCAAAGGCTGTGAAGCGCTCAGCGGCGGCACCTGTACAAAGTGCGGGTGCTACGCTGAGCTTCGTGCAGCACGTGCCGACAGCTACTGTCCTCATGAAAAGCGTATGTGGTAGACATAACAAAAAAAGCGGTGAGGATATCTCACCGCTTTTTGTGCATAAAGCCTTAATATCAGCCCTCTACAGGAGCGCCAACAGGGCAAGCACCAGCGCAAGCGCCGCAGTCGATGCAAGCGTCAGCGTCGATAACGTACTTACCATCGCCCTCAGAGATCGCGTTTACGGGGCAGCCATCTGCGCATGCGCCGCAAGAGATGCACTCATCATTGATTACATATGCCATTTCAGTATACCTCCTTGAGAATTTGAGCCAAAGCTCTTTATACTATTGTATCATATTTTTGAAAAAAATCAAGTGTTTATTTTTACAAATATAACTCGAATTTATGTGAAATACAGACAAAGGTATGACTAACTTGATTTACTGCGATAAAGTGAAAGGCATTATTCGGACATAGCGATGTCACCGATCGGAGATCTGGATCGTGTTATTAATGAAAGCGCTTTTAAGGAGTTGATAAGATGCAGGGTGATGAATTTACCCAATATGTCAGAAAATACTCGGACATGGTGTACAGGGTCGCATACAGCTGCACGCACAGCGCTCCTGACAGCGAGGATATCATGCAGGATGTTTTGCTTAAGCTGTACATATGCGAAAAGAAGTTCCATGATGACGAGCACGTCAAGGCGTGGCTCATACGTGTTGCGGTAAACAGGTCGAGGGATGTTCTGCGCTCCGTGAACAAAAAGCGCACGGAGGAGCTGCAAGAAGGTCTGTCGGTTTCGGATGAGGAGCCGTCATCTGATCTTCACACAGCTATGGCAGGTCTTTCACGTGATCACAGGCTGGTCATATACCTGTTTTATTATGAGGGATACAGCGTAAAAGAGATTTCAAAGATACTTCGTATCACCGAATCGAATGTGAAAACACGTTTAAAGCGTGCACGTGAAAAGCTGAGAGCATTTCTGAATGATGAATGAAAGGAATTATGGTATGCACAGGATAGAAAGATATTATGACAGCATTTTTACGAAGCAAAGTCCTGAGCAGCTCGCACGGGATATTATGAAAAAAGCTGACAGCAGCGCTAAAAAACGCAGCTTCAGACCGCTTGCGGTGGTGGCGGCTGCGGCAGTGGTGCTGGTCGGTGGAGTAACAGCGGCTGCGGCTACGGGTCTGCTGAATATAAACGAATTATTCGGCGGCAGGATATCAACTCAGGATGAGCAGTTTGCAGGAGAGCTTGTCGGTGCGGCACAGGATTTTCAGTGGACAACATCAGACGATGATTATGTTATAAATTTAAAGGGTGTTACAGGCTCGGAGCGTGATATGCTGCTTCTGTATGAGATAGCACGTGCAGACGGCAGACCGGTAACGGAATATATGACTAATATTCCGGAGGATGGAGAGCTTGACTGCGCTGAAAACCTGGGTTTTGATCTGAATGCGGGAGCGTTCAAGGCAGGCAATTACAGATATCATTATTCGATAAATGATGATGGAAACATAGATGTATACAATCTTGCGGTAACTGATGGCGACATTTCGGGACAGCAATTTTATGCAGAGGTCATAAACCTTTATCCGAAGCAGCTGTTGAGCGACTTTGAAGCAAAACACGATATATTTGACTGGGCCGGAGGTGCAGATACTCCTGCGGGCTTTTATCGTTGGGGCGACAACGAGGCATTTGATGCAGGTCAGCCCTGTGATGTGGCGTTGAACGATGAACGCATTATTGGACTAGAGCTTGAGTGGACGATAGAATTCACTTATTCACCGTCTGATACAGCAAAGCTTAGCAAGGTCATCACCGATGAAAAGTCCGTTGTTTCGCTGAACTATGAGAAATCTTACGGCGGAGTCTGGACATATCCGTTATTACGGATAACAGATAGCTATTTCAGCAGCGTCAGCGGAAGGATAGACCTGGTCCGTGAGGGATATATGAGAGGTCAAACCTTTGACACCTGCAATGATATATACCTGCTGCTGGAAAACGGAGATAAGATATCCTGCACTGCCTTTACAGGCGTAAGCTCCTATGATCGTCATGAAAAGATGTCAAGCTTTTCAGTCGAGATACAGTATAGTGAGGAATTGAACGGTCCCATCACAGCTGTTGATATCTCGAAGGTAGAAGCGATTTCCATAAACGGAGAGGTATTCTCACTTATCTGAAACAACGATCCCCACAGCTGCAGCTGTGGGGATGATCTGTATTATTGTTGTTTTGTAAACTTCATATACATGCCGTCTGCGCTGATGGTGACGGATCCATCGTCATACGTGCAGTCCATTCCATCAATGACCAGTGTACTGTTGTCATATGACCATGTGCTTTGCTCTGTTTGGCTGTCCGTTGTCAGTATTGCCGTACCATCAGGTGCAAGCTGCAGTTCTATAGTGCCGTATTCTGACGGTGCAACGCTTTCGCCGTCGACCGCAGCGGCAGTTAAGCTGTATAGACCTGCTATCGCATTCCGATCGCTGCATCCTGAAATATTTATGACACACAGGAGGATCAACAGCAGGATACAGAGCGTTTTGCAAAATTTTGGCTGCATCTTAATTATCCTCAAGATTTTTCAGAGCCTTGATCTCGTCCTTGCTGATACGTACCTGACCGTCTTTTATCAGCTTTACCTCTTCTTTGTTTATGGAGAGCGGAACATCAGGCTTCTTGTCAAGCTTTATCTTAAGCATTCCTGTCAGGAGGTTTACCTCCTCGACATGACCCCTGCCCTCTTCTGTTTCCACGTATGCGCCGACCTTAGGTGTAGTGCGCAGGAAGTCATCATAGCAGTTCTGCTCATATTTCAGACAGCACATAAGTCTGCCGCAGGTGCCCGATATCTTTGTGGGATTAAGCGACAGTGACTGCTCCTTTGCCATTTTGATGGAAACAGGCTGGAACTCCCCGAGGAAGCTGGAACAGCAGAACGGACGTCCGCATATTCCGAGTCCGCCGAGCATCTTTGCTTCATCTCTGACGCCTATCTGGCGCAGCTCTATCCTTGTACGGTAGATGGATGCAAGGTCCTTTACAAGCTCACGGAAGTCAACTCGTCCGTCAGATGTGAAGTAGAAAAGGATCTTGCTGCCATCGAAAGTGCAGTCGATATCTATCGGCTTCATGTCAAGCTTGTGGAAGCGGATCTTTTCGGCAAATACCTCCATGATCTCACGTTCCTTTTTCAGGTTGTCCTGAAGCTGCTTTTCATCAGCCGTGGTAGCCTTTCGGATTATGCTCTTAAGAGGAGATACTATGCTGTTTTCGGGTACCATGCGGTTAGCAAGCACTATCTCGCCGCATTCGACTCCACGTGCGGTTTCTACGATAGCCTTTTCACCCTGCTTGAACTGTACGCTGTTTGGTGAGAAGTAGTATACCTTTCCCACATCCTTAAAGCGTATGCCGATTATCTCCACTCTTACTCCGTTGTCGGGTACAGGGGCCTTCGGCGCACGGTTTTCACGATGCTCACGATTTTCTTTGAGATCATGGCTGTCACGGTTCCTGCGTTTTTCGGGACGAGGTTCCTTATTCTGTCTGCCCTGCGCATCCTGCTTTTCCGCAGGCTTTTCGGGCTTGTTCTTAGGCGCTATTTTTTCTGTGAAATAGTTATCCATTATACTCCTTTGGTGAGCCTTGCTCACAGCATTTTTGATGTAATATATGCCGCAGTCAGCGACAGGTTGAGATTATAAATTGCGTCATCAGACACCTCAAAGATAGTGTCCAGCATCGACATGAGCCTGTCCTCGGTATAGACCTCTGCGAGAGCCTTTGCCTCTGTCTTTCCGAAGGATGTAGCCGAAGCTCCGCACCGAACGGCAAGCGCATCACGCAGTATATCTGACAGATACCCGAGTACAGCCGCGAATTCCGGTCTGCCTGTATTTGCAGACAGTGCAGCGGCAGCGGTGAAGCCATCCTTTCTCGATATCGCAGCCGCAGCCTTTCTTGCTGCTTCCATAAATGCAGTGTCGCCTGCGCCCGAAAGCACATCGATGCATTTCCCGATATTTCCTGACATTATCTCCGCAAGCTCGTGTGACTTATCCGCAGGCTCTCCTCTGTCCACAAGACATCGTGTGCAGTCATCGACAGTGGGAGCAGGGACTTCAAATTCCGTTACACGGGAACGTATCGTTTCAAGTATCGACTGGGTATTCTCACAGGTGAAAATGAAACGCAGGAACGGTGCAGGCTCCTCGATGGTCTTAAGCAGCGTATTCTGGATGATCGGCGACATGTCGTCGCAGTCCTCGAAGATATACACCTTGATCTCACCGTCATTGGGCTTTATAGCGATGCTCTCCATGACCTTTCTCATGGATACAAGCTCTTTGTTGTCAACGCTCAGGTTGTATTTTCCGCCGCATTTTTCTCTTACAAAGATGATGTCCGGATGGGCGTTTGCGTCTATGCGGCTGCAGGTGTTGCAGCTGTCGCAGGGCGGCGCTCCGCACATAAACAGCTTTGCGATGTAGTTCGCCATGACACGTTTGCCTGTGCCACGCTCTCCGTACAGGAGTATAGCGTGCGGCAGTCTGTGCTGTGCGGCGATACTGTCAAGCCGTGCTTTAAGCGAGTCTTTTCCGTACAGGCGCATTATACCTTCTCAAATCTTTCTATATCTGTTACGAATATCGTCGCACCGCCTACAGATACTTCAACAGGAAAGCTTGCAAAGCTGTTGGTTCCGAAGTTTGCGGAGTTCGGAACGAATTGCTTGCGGCGGTGGCTGTGCTTCTTTATTCTTTCAATGACCTCGTCTACCTTGTCATCCTCTGCGCAGATCATGAATGTGGTGTTTCCTGCCATAAGGAACCCGCCTGTAGAGGCGAGCTTTGTCGCCTGAAATCCGTGTCTTGTCAGCGATGAGGATACAGAGTGACTATCGTCATTGTTGACGATCGCATATATCAGTTTCATATCGATCCCTCCCGTAGGTCGTGAGAATGGACTATGCATCAGTGCATATATATTTATTATACTGTATTTCAAAGAAAATTGCAACAGTTTTCACATATATCAAAGAAAAAACTGTACATCTTTTGTTATTTTGCTCTACGGGTTGACAATAGTCGGAAAAATTGCTATAATACTTTTATAAAAGGACGTAATCGGGAGCTATCCCGTATCTCACGAAAGGACGGTACATAACAATGGGCAAGTTTGTTATCAAGCAGACAAATACAGGCTATACTATAAGCCTTAAGGCTGGCAACGGCGAGGTCATCGGCATCGGCGGAGAGGTTTTATCCAGCGTTGCTGTTGCACAGAACAGCATTGAGAGCATCAAGAAGAATGCTCCTATCGCTAATATCGAGGATCAGACTGTTGAGGGCTACGAGACCGAAAAGCACCCCAAGTTTGAGATCTACAAGGACAATGCAGGCGAGTTCCGCTTCCGTCTTAAGGCAAGAAACGGTGAGCCTATCCTTGCCAGTGAGGGCTACAAGGCTAAGGACGGCTGCAAGAACGGTATTGCAAGCGTAGTTAAGAACGCTCCCGATGCTGAGGTAGTTCTCCCTGAGTAATACAGTTGGTCTATCTTGTAAAAAATATTACAGGCGGTCAATGATGATCGCCTGTTTTGTGGTTGCCTATAATACTAATTGTATTAAAATTGTGGTTTATCCTCTCTGTTATTGATATTTTTTGCGCTCATGACTGTGAATGCGATGAAGTACATCACAACAGAAAGCACGACTGAAAGTATCACAGCCATAGTAATGCTTGCGGCTTCCTTTTCAAGTGAGAAATCTGCATCAAGCAGCATACTTCCAACAAGGCTGTAGAGCGAAAACGGATTGAAGCGTGTCATTTTAAGACCTGCAAGGATCATTATTACAAGGGATTGCCCTACAAGGGTAATTATGACAGCTATTCCGGGGCGGCCTGTGCTGAGTCCCAGCGCCATATACACAGATATGATGAAGGTCAGGTAAACTGCTGTCAGGAAAGGCACAAAGAACACCATATCTGTACTTATCTTATCCTGGCTGAACATTGCATTGCACATAAACGCAGTAAGCACACCCGAAATATATGTCATCACAAATGTAGTCGCAGGGTATAGTATAAATTTCGGCAGCAGATAGTCCTTGTAGGAAAGACCGCTGCACAGCGGTATCATTATGGAGCGTTTTTTCTGCTCTCCACCGCATGCTGACATCAGCAGGAGTGCTATTATCAGCATAGACGTATCGCATACCAGAAGCATAGCATTGCTGAAAGCATAGGAGGCGCTTGACATAAAGCCTGCAAGACCGCCGAGGCTTGACAGCTCCTGCATATCCTGCTCAGTAAGGATTCCCGATGCACTTGCGCTGCCGTAGTTTTTTATGGACGTGAGCAGGATCTCCATAAATTTGTACAGCAACGGTGTTGCAAAGGCTACAGCGAATACTGCTATTATTACTCCCATCAGACGGCGGGTGCGTGTGAAGAACAGCCATTCCTTGCGAAGTCCGTCTTTAATCTGCATTGTCGCCCACCACCTTTCTGAAAAGCTCTTCAAGGGACGATGTACCGATGGAAAAGCTTTCGGGAACTATGCTTTCCGCTGCCATAAGCGCCATCAGTCTGCCTGCGCAGCCGTCGATATCTTCTGATGCGAAACCGAAGGTGTTGTTGTCGTTGTTGAAATCCACAGCGGCGAAATCAACAGACAGCAGCTTCAGCTTCTTCTCCTGAGTTAGCCCCCGCACACGCAGCGATATCTTGTCGCTGCCGTATTTGTGGAGAAGCTCTTTAAGCTCGCCCTCCTCGGCGATGATACCGTTGTTCATGATGCCAATACGGTTAGCAACTCGTTCCACATCGGACAGTATATGCGTTGATAGTATTATCGTTGCACCCGTATTTTTTAGTCTTGTGATGATCTCAATGACCTCGGAGCGTCCCTGCGGATCGAGAGCCGATGTAGGCTCGTCAAAAAGCAGCAGCTGCGGATCGCCGATCAGTGCTGCGCCCATGCCCAGACGCTGAGTCATACCTCTTGAATAGCCTTTTGCAGGTCTGTCAGCCGCTGCTGTAAGACCCACGATATCCAGAACCTCGTTTACACGTGCCTTGACATCACCCTTATATCGGCAGCAGGCTGCGATATATTCAAGATACTCTCTTGCTGTCATATATCCGAAGATCATGGGACTTTCAGGCAGATATCCGATAGTTACCTCTCCGCCGTCACCGATACGGATATCTCCGTCATCCTTAGGTATCATGTCCGCAATAATATTCATTGTGGTGCTTTTGCCACAGCCGTTGCGCCCGAGAAATCCGTACACATCGCCCTTTGCGATGGTCATATCAAGACCACGCAGCACGGGGTAGGCGCCGTATCGTTTTTTCAGATTTCTGATACTTACCATATGATATTTCCTTTCTGTGTATGATAGGATATATTCAGTTTAACCCAATTCGTACCATTTGTCAATAGCGTAATTATTAACTGTATAAACAGAAAGCCCCTGTTAGTCTATAGCCTAACAGGGGAATTTTTTTCTGTCAAAATAACTTTTTCTCTAAGTTGATCAGATAGCTCTCTGTACAAGACCGGAACGCAGGCAGCGTGTGCAGGCATTTACTCTGCAAGGAGTACCGTTAACGATAGCCTTTACCTTCTTAACGTTGGGCTTGTATGTTCTGTTGCTGCGTCTGTGAGAGTGGGATACCTTGATACCGAAGGTAACGCTCTTGCCGCAGATTTCGCACTTTGCCATTTTTGTGCACCTACCTCTCTGAAAACAATTATTGTCTAATGTGCGCCCTTGCGGTGGGATGCTAAGCAATAGCCACGCAAAACCGCACGAACTCAATTCAGTAACGTATATTATTTTATCAGAAATCGCCTTAAAATGCAAGGGTTAATTAGTATTTTCTATAAAATTTGTGCATTGCTACAGACTTGACTGCTGATACAGGAGTCGGTTTTGTGATATTCCACTAAACCGTGCGTATAACACTGATTTGATAGTATACTATCTGTATATATTGCAATGTTCTGCTGTTACAGCACCACAAATCCAACCTTCTTATGCACCTTCTGAAGAGTTTTTCTGGTAGCCTTGTAAGCCTTTTCAGCGCCCTGCTTCATGCATGCTTCCAGATACGCCTTATCAGCGGAGATGCGCTTGAATTCAGCCTGCATGGGAGCCAGCATATCAGCTGTAGCTTCGCCCACGGCAAGCTTGAAATCACCGTAGCCCTTGCCCCTGAATTCTGCCTCTATCTCCTCAAAGCTCTTGCCTGCAACGGCGGAGTAGATGGACATGAGGTTTATGATACCGTCCTTGCCCTCTCTTGCGCAGACTTCAGCCTCGCTGTCGGTAACGGCTCTTTTGAACTTGCGGATGATGGTGTCCTTATCGTCAAGCACCCATACGGACGCATTGGGATTCTCGTCGGATTTTGACATCTTCTTTGTCGGCTCCTGCAGGGACATCACCTTTGCTGTCGTCTTGGTGATGTACGGGTCGGGCATTGTGAAGGTGTCGCCGTAAACGCCGTTGAAGCGCTGTGCGATGTTTCGTGCAAGCTCCAGATGCTGCTTCTGATCTGCTCCCACGGGAACAAGGTCAGCCTGATACAGAAGTATGTCAGCCGCCATAAGCACGGGATAGGTGAAAAGACCTGCGTTTATGTTGTCGGAGTACTTTGCGGACTTGTCCTTGAACTGGGTCATTCTGGACAGCTCTCCGAACTGGGTGTAGCAGGAAAGTATCCAGCTGAGCTCTGCGTGCTGACAGTTGTGACCCTGTACGAAAAGTGTGGACTTTTCGGGGTCAAGTCCTGCTGCGATAAGCAGTGCATAGCTCTCCTTTATCTGTGCACGGAGCTTTACAGGATCCTGTCTTACCGTGATGGAATGAAGGTCAGCTATTCCGAAAAAGCAGTTATAGTCATTCTGCAGCCTTACCCAGTTCTGCATAGCTCCGAGGTAGTTTCCGAGATGCGGAGTGTTTGTCGGCTGAATAAGGCTCAGCATATTTTTTTTCTGTTCGTCCATGATGGTTTTCCTTTCTATCTGTTGAGGGGACAGGTATATCCCGTCCCGTGTATAGAATACAGCGTTACGTAGACTCTACCGCAGAAAGCGATCTTTTACTTTAAAAGCTCTTTTGCGGCCTTGCCGAGTATCTTTACGCCCTCTGTTATCTGCTCGTCTGTGGGTGTGGAGAAGTTCATGCGGAAGCAGTGGGACACTGCGCTTTCGTCTGCGGAGAATGCGTTTCCGGGCACCAGTGCCACCTTGCGCTGTACGACCTCTGTACAGAACTTGTTCATGTCGTACTTTTCGGGCAGCGTAGCCCAGATGAACAGACCGCCCTCAGGCTGGGTGAGCTTGATGAAATCGGGAAGCTCTGCCTTTAAGCCGCTAAGCATCAGCTCGCACTTGTGCTTGTATATCGTGCGCAGCTTTGCAAGATGTGCGTCAAAATCCACTTCCTTAAGGAAACGATAGGTTATCATCTGCGCCCAGATGTTTGTATGTACGGTACTTGTCTGAAGTCCGACTACTGCCTTTGCAAGTACCTCGCTGTCGCCGCAGAGATAGCCGACACGCAGACCCGGTGCAAGCACCTTTGAGAAGCTGCCGCAGTACAGTACGTATCCGTCGCTGTCAAGCTCCTTTATGCAGGGAACATCCTTGCCTGCAAAGCGGAGTGCGCCGTAGGGATTGTCCTCTACGATGTAAACGCCGTGCTTTTTAGCAAGCTCCAGCATCTGCTTTCTGCGTTCGAGGGTCGTGGTCTTTCCTGTGGGATTCTGGAAATTGGGGATGGTGTAGATGAATTTAGCCGTGGGGTTAGCTGCAAGCGCTGCGTCGAGCTGCTCCATGATCATTCCGTCATCGTCCATAGGTACTCCGACGAGCTTTACTCCATAGGAGCGGAATGCGTTGAGCGAGCCGATGAAAGCGGGATCCTCGCAGATTATGACATCTCCCTCGTTGCAGAGTATCTTTGCAACTGTTTCGATCGCCTGCTGTGCACCTGATGTGATGATAACATTGTCGCTGTCACGGAACATACTCTTCTTTGCGAGGTCAGCCTTAAGCCAGTCACGCAGAGGTGTATAACCCTCGGTGATGGAGTACTGAAGCGCATTGATAGGCTCCTCGGCGAAAATATCCGCAGATATCTTTGAGATCACATCAACGGGAAATGCTTCGGGAGCGGGATTGCCTGCCGCAAAGCTTATAACGGTAGGGTCGGCGGTGAATTTGAGTATCTCTCTTATTGCTGACGGCTGTAAGCCTGATACTCTGTCGGAAAATGGTTTTAACATATTGTTATCTCCTGTCTTTTTGAGATTTTTTAAAGATACATATTTATTATATCATAATAATACTTTGTTGTAAAGCGATTTTTTCAGTACTTCACCCGCCCTCACAAAACTGGTACATATTTTTCTTCATAATTTCACATTATCATGACCTCTGTTTCAGAATAATGATGTATCATATTTTCAGTGACCGAACCAGCGGTCCTTATACAGATATACCGATACCTCTTATATACAGCCTGTCTGACAGGCGCAGCGGAGCAGCTGTTGCCGCACTGCACCGCTTAATAAACTGATACCGCCGTGTGTTTTCCTCCTATTTCCGCACGGCGGTCTTTTCCTTTATATAGCGAAAGCCGCTTTCATTTGCAGAAAGCGGCTTTATTGCTGAATTTATACATCGCAGCTTATCAGAAGAATGTTCTTTCCTCGATGTAAGCCTTGACCTCGGAGATCGGGATACGTACCTGCTCCATGGTATCACGCTCACGTACTGTTACGCAGTTATCCTTTTCGATGGTGTCGAAATCGATGGTAACACAGAAAGGTGTACCGATCTCGTCCTGTCTGCGGTAGCGCTTACCGATAGCGCCTGCCTCGTCGTAGTCAACGGGGAAGTACTTTGCGAGCTCCTCATAAAGCTCTGTAGCCTTTTCGCTGAGCTTCTTGGACAGCGGCAGTATAGCAGCCTTTACAGGAGCAAGTGCAGGATGCAGGTGCATCACTGTTCTTGTTGTACCATCCTCGAGAGCCTCCTCGTCATATGCGTCGCATACGATAGCGAGGAAAAGACGCTCAACACCGAGCGACGGTTCAACAACGTAGGGGATGTACTTCTCGTTGGTTTCGGGATCGAAGTATTCAAGGCTCTTGCCGCTTGTGTTCTGGTGCTGAGTGAGGTCGTAGTCTGTTCTGTCTGCGATTCCCCACAGCTCGCCCCATCCGAACGGATAAAGGAACTCAAAGTCTGTTGTAGCCTTGGAGTAGAAGCAAAGCTCCTCAGGAGAATGATCACGCAGACGGAGATTCTCCTCCTTGATGCCGAGATCAAGCAGGAACTTCTTGCAGTAGCTTCTCCAGTACTGGAACCACTCGAGGTCTGTGCCGGGCTTGCAGAAGAACTCAAGCTCCATCTGCTCAAACTCTCTTACACGGAAAATGAACTGGCC
>JAGAKC010000190.1 GCA_017848155.1 Oscillospiraceae bacterium
GATCCTTGAACTGAATATCGTCCTGTATTATCCTGTGCGTACCGATGATTAGGTCTACCCTGCCGCTTTTAAGTCCACGGAGTATCTCCCTCTGCTCCGACGGGGACTTATGCCTTGACAGCAGCGCAATATTGACAGGAAAAGCCTCCATGCGCTTTATAGCCGTCTGGAAATGCTGCCATGCAAGCACTGTCGTTGGTACAAGTATCGCACACTGCTTTCCTGCCTCGATGCACTTGAACGCAGCACGAAGTGCGACCTCTGTCTTGCCGAAGCCTACATCTCCGCAGAGAAGTCGCTCCATCGGGTGCGGCTTCTGCATATCAGCCTTTATCTCGTCTATACAGCGCAGCTGCGAGTCTGTTTCGATGTAGCTGAAATGAGCCTCAAAGTCCTCCTGCATAGAATCGTCCTCGGGAAACTCGAAGCCCTGACTCCTCATGCGCTTTGAGTACAGCTCGATAAGCTCCGCCGCCATCTCCTTTGCGGCGGCTTTAGCCTTTGCCTTTGAGCGCTGCCACTGCTCGGAATTGAGCTTGTTAAGCTTTACCGTAGACGCATCGCCCGTGCCGATGTACCTTGAAACAAGGTCGAGCTGCGTTACCGGAACATGCAGCACGTCCTTTCCTGCATAGCGGATACGGATGTAGTCCTTTGCCACACCCTGACTTTCTATCTTATGCACGCCCTCGAATACGCCAATTCCGTGAGAATAGTGCACCACAAGGTCGCCTATGGAGATATCCGCAAGCGAGCGTATCTCCTCGCCCTTCTTCTTTTTCGGAACACGCTTTCTCGCCGCATGGACTGCCGTGTGAGTAAACACAGCAAGCTTGTCGTTCATGTACTCGATGCCTGCGGTAAGCGTGCCGTGTGTAACTATTACCTTTTTCGGCAGCGGCTCGGTCGGCGATGTACTGAGTATCGCATCAAAGCCGTCGTCTGTAAGGTCGCCTGCAAGCGTTGCGGCACTTTTTTCCGTACCTGCGAAAACGACACAGCTGTACCCCTTTGACAGGTACACTCTCAGCTCATCTTCAAGCACCTTGTACTCGCCGCTCCACGGAGATGTCTGTATAGCTCCCTGTGAATCTATTATCACGCCCAGCTTAAGGTCGCCGCCACGGAGAAATGTGTCAAAATACACCGCCGCACGTGCTTCAAGCTCGCTCTGAAACTCTGCTCTTGTCAGAATGAATCGGTCAAGTCCCTTGCAGATGTGATGGTCCTCTGTCAGTATCTTAAGGTCCTCGGTATGCTGGAGAGTAACCCCACGGTAGCCCTCACGGACAGGTACGCTCTCGCACACGAACACCGCATTTGCATAGTCGAATATCGTAGCCTCCGACCTGTAGCACAGCGGAAAATACTTGTCAAAGCTGTGAAGCTGCACTCCGCCCCTCATTTTTGACACATCGTCGTTTAGCTTTTCCCGTGCGCCCTCGGCATGCTTGCCACGAAGCTTCTTTGCGATAGCCTCTATCTTTTCGCAAAGCTCCTCGTTGCTGTCGAAAAGCGTTTCCGACGCAGGCGAGATGCACACCGCTTCAAGCGGCTCTGTCCTGCGCTGGGATTCAAGGTCGAACTGCGATATGCTGTCGATGGTGTCGCCCCAGAGCTCGATCCTGAACGGTGCGGACGAGCTTGGCGGAAACACGTCGATTATTCCGCCACGCACCGAAAACTGACCTGCGCCCTCTATCATGTCGCAGCGGTAATAGCCTGCGGACATCAGCTTCGTTATGAGCTGCTCCTGCGATATATCGTCGCCCTCGTTAAGGGTTATGTTACGTGCTTCAAGCTCCTCGGGCGGTATGGTGAGCTGTCCTGCCGCTTCGGGTGAGCATATTACTGCCGCACACCTGCCCGAAAGCATGGCGTTCAGCACGAATATACGCTTATGCTCGTATTCCCTTGATGCAGCCTCATAATTGCCCAGTACCATCTCCTTTGCAGGATACAGCATCGCTTTTTCGCTGCCGCACATAGCGTTGATATCAAGGCACAGCTTCTGCGCTATGCCCTCGCTCTCCGCCACCACCAGCACAGGAAGAAGCTCCTCCTTTGACAGCAGCGAGGATATAAAATGCGCCTTGTGTATATGCGAAAGACCCGTCATCAAGGCGGGCAGGGGTTCATGCTTATCAATGTAGCTGCAAAGCCTTGAATACTCGTGATTTTGCTCGGCAGCATTTCGGAAAAGTTCCATTTTCTCCTCCCGATCAGGAATTGTACCTGTTCATGGCATCGTTTATCTTGTCTGCAACCATAAGCTCTATGGACGAAACTGCATTCTCAAAGCACTTTTCCAGCGCTTCTCCGTCCTCTTTTCTGAAGTGCCCCAGCACCCAGTCGGCAAGGCTGTAATCGGGGTGAGGCTTTGCGCCTACTCCCATCTTTATTCTGGGGAAGGTATCCTTGCCCGAAAGGTAGATGATGCTCTTTATGCCGTTGTGACCGCCGTCGCTTCCCTTTCTTCTTATGCGC
>JAGAKC010000191.1 GCA_017848155.1 Oscillospiraceae bacterium
ATCATCCTCCAGCACTCCCTGCGCCATTCATCTGCATCCTCGATGAGGAAATCTGTTGAAAAGCAGGTGTACACTATCCCTGCCTTCATCTTGTAATTACCATTTTTGAGCCGCTCCACAGGCTTAGTGAGATCCTTTGTTTTAACGATATTACCCGTATCGACCCCACGCTTTGCATCGCCCTTATGTATGTAGCAGTGCAGACACCCCTCACTGCATCTCCTGCAGCCTCTCCACGGATTCCACATCGACATGGCTTACACCCTTACCTTTCTGTAATATATCCTGCTTATATCGTTTGAAGCATCAATACGGCTTTCAATGTATGTAAAGCCGTATTTTTCATAAAGTCCTACATGGTCGGTGGCAATATACACATTTTCAAAGCCTTGCTCTTCAGCCTTATTGCAGCAATACTCCACAAGCTGTCCGCTGTATCTGTTCCCGCGGTATTCGGGCGAAGTGAACACAAAGCCTATCCACGGGAAAAGCGTGTCGTCATCAACACAGTCCTTTCGGGTAAGTGTGCAGAATGAAACTATCTTTTCGTCATCCGCCATTATGATAAGACTTCCGTCACCTGCCATTTCATGGAATCTGTCCTGCTCCAGAAGAGCGGCAAGGTACTTTGCCGCTCTCCAGTCACATTCACGTATCCTGTTCATCCACTGCTTCTGTTCATTACTGTTGCTAAGATCATGTATCGTCATTGCATGTATTCTCCATATCTTCATTTTCTGTTAGGTCTTCTTTTTATCTTAAGCATTTCTATGATATCATTTACCATCAGCTCGTCATCAATTGGTATCCACATCCATTTTCCGTCGTGATATACTTCGGTGCTTTCATAGATATCCTGTAGCCGTTCTGATAAGTCAGGCTTTATCTTCTCGAATTTCTCACGTTCTGCTTTGCCGTATATGATGAGGATGCAGGCAGCGTCTTGCTTTGCGTAAAAGGTACAAAGAGTTTTACCGCCACGGCGGTATTTGTACTCTACATTCCATTCGCCGAAGCCTTTGTCCCATAGCCTGTCTACGTCGTATAACAGGTCTATCGATCCTGTTAATTCATTCCATGTCGACAGTATCTTCGGGGATAATAATTCAATTAAATATTCGTTCATATCACTTACTGCATCTCCTGTACCCTTCAACGTATCACACATCGACATGGCTTACACCCTTACCTTTCTGTAATATATCCTGATCATCTCTGACCGCTCCATCGTCCGATCCGTTTTAAATCTCCTGTTGTGCATCGTTTGATTTATTATAACACACAACAACTGATCTGTCAACACAAAAATACGGGAGCAGGATAATCCTGCCCCCGTAAATAAATATGCCGTACTGTAAGACTAAAGATCAGTCTGTCGAGTACTCATCGACAAGCGCCTGTACCATAGGCATTACCTCCTCGGAGCGCTGTGTCCAGGATTCCTCGCCAAATGTGCAGTCGATAATGGACTGACCGATATAACCCTGCATCGTGGAGCCGAACCCGTAAAGGTCCTCAAACACAAAGTCAAATACCTCGGGATCACGCATCTCTACCCAGAGATCATAAAGCACCTCGTCCCATGTTATGCGCCACTTCTGCATTCCTGCGTACTTGCCCTCGGTGGAGGTGATCTTTTCGGGAGCGATATGCTCCTTTCTTACCTGCGCCTGAATGGCCTCATCCGTATCGAAAAGACGGTTGCACATGATAAACTCCACCGCACCGTCAAGGTTCTTTGCACCCTTTGGTATCATATATCCGAAGCAGTTTGAGCCCTGATAATAAGCGTCAGCCTCGGGGTCACGGGGATACGGTACGAAGGCAAAATCCGACACCGTGTCATGGATATCGTTCTCTGCGCCCTTGAAATTCTGGACATTTTCGGTCATTGCAATGTAGCCCCACTCAGGCTCAAGACCTATGAACAGTATCTTGTCACAGTGCTCCGCAAACACCTGCGGCGATACCCATGCACCGTAAGGATGGCTCGTGGGATAGAGCAGACCGCTCCTGCCCATCTCCGCAAGAAATTCCACTGCCCTTGTGACATTTGCGTCACCCAGATTGTTCACGACACCGCCGCCCGGGAGATAATCTATACACACCGTACCAGTCGTGCAGACGAATGCGTTTACATCTCCGTCTGTCGCATAGTAGCCGACATTCTCGTCAGAGATATTGCAGAAATCCATCATCATCTGACGCCATGTATCCCATGTCCATTCGCCCTTTTTGTACAGCTCATACGGGTCGGTGAGTCCTGCATCAGCTATAGTTTTTCGGTTGTATTCAAGACCTCTCCACGCAAGCATCCTGTGAGGGAATACATAGTGCTGACCCTTATAATTGTAGGATTCGATGATCTCCCTCATATCTGCCCAGAGAGGGTCGTCTATATCAAGATATTCGTCAAGCGACTGGTACAGACCCTTGCTTACTCCGAAAGGAAAAGCCTGCGGCTCAAGGGTGAGCAGGTCGGGAGAATCATCCGCTGCGATCAGCGTAGCGAGCTTGTCGAAATATGCGTCACCGAACGTTGCGGATATCCACTCTATCTTTCCGCCGTATTTCTCGCTCTCAAACACATCGACCTGCTGCTTTCCCTTCTGATCGACGGTTATGTCGTAGTAGCCGAAATACTTCACCGTGCCTGCATTACCGCTTGGAACATATGCACTTGTGTCAAGCTCCTTTATCTCCTCGTCGGTCGCCGCATTTGCGTCGGGGTCAGTGGTGGTGTTTGCGCCTGTTGCGGATGACTGGGTGGTCGACACTGCGTCAGCGGTCGAGGGCGCAGCAGCTGCAGACTCCTCGCATGCCGTCATTCCCAGTATCATAGAAGCCGCCATCACAGCCGAAATGATCGTTCTTACCTTTTTCATAATGATTACCTCCTCACTTCATAAACACAAAGCTCTCAAGCTCAAAAAGACATCTGTCCTTGTACCAGTCCACAAACCAGCCTTCATAATTATGCTCTATGACAAAAAATACGGAGTGCCGTCCCGTCACGTTCTTTATGACAGCGGAATACTCGCCACTAGCCGCTCCGACCACGCACCTTCCTATCTCCGTGCCGTCCTCGCCGTCAATAAGTATCCTTATCGTCGAGCTGCACCCTGTGCCCCTGACCTTTACAGAGAGATCCATGGTATCAGAGCTGTTATCCTCGCCGAAATCGTAGTACTTATATCCGATGACAGCACCGGGTTTTATATTCATGATAACTCTTGTGAAGTGGTCAAGCTCCGTTACGAAGCATCCACCCTTAAGCACACATGCGATATCCGCAGGAGTTATCCTGTAAGGGTCAAGAGATGCTTCAAAGCCGAGCGAGGTCATCTCCACCTGCGGAATAGTACCGTCAGGGAGTATCTCGATGCGCTCAACGCATGCACGTCTTGAGGTTATGGTAGCATTGGTCATTCTGTGATAGAAGATGTACCACTGTCCGTCTATACAGCATATCGAGCCGTGATCGTTTCCTGCGGGATAGTCTATACCGTTGTCTATTATCGTGCCCCTGTAGGTGAAAGGTCCTGTGGGAGCTTTCGCCGTCATATAATCGAGCCTGCTGCCCTTATTCGGGGAGTAGA
>JAGAKC010000192.1 GCA_017848155.1 Oscillospiraceae bacterium
AGTTTCATATTGAACGATCATTTGAAGCCTCCCCAAAAAACTGTCAACAGGCTTATTATAACACGATAGCCAAATGTTGTCAACGACACGAAAAGCGCTCCCGACCATGATCAGAAGCGCCTTATATTACGATACGGTCAGAAGCACTTGCCGTCCCTGCAGTCCTCCGCCTTGTCGCAGCGCCAGCAAAGCTCATTTGCGCAGTGCGATGTTTCGGTAAACTCCCTGATATTCGTGACGGTAGTTTCGGCGATATTAAGAAGCGCCTCCTCGGTAAGGAATGCCTGATGCGACGTAACTATGACATTCGGCATGGAAATGAGTCGTGCAAGAGTATCATCCTCCATGATATGACCCGAATAGTCCTCAAAGAAGAAGTCGGATTCCTCCTCGTATACATCAAGGCATGCAGCGCCCACATGACGGGATTTTATGCCCTGAAGCAGCGCCTCTGCATCAACAAGAGCACCACGTGAGGTGTTGATGATAACTACTCCACGGCGGCATTTCTGAAGCGACTCTGCGCTGATGACGTGGTGAGTGTCCTCTGTCAGCGGACAATGCAGCGAGATGATGTCACTGTCCGAAAACAGCTTTTCAAGCGGCACATACTCCACCCTGCCGCCGTTTACAAGGTCCTGTGCAGGAAACTTGTCATACGCAAGCACCTTCATGCCGAAGCCAAGGCAGATGTCGATAAACGCACGGCCTATACGACCTGTGCCGATGACGCCGACCGTCTTTCCGTGCAGGTCGAAGCCTGTAAGTCCCGAAAGGCTGAAATTAAAGTCCTTTGTGCGGATATATGCCTTGTGGATACGGCGGATAGAGGTCAGCAGCAGCGCCATGGCATGCTCTGCCACCGCATAGGGCGAATACGCAGGCACACGCAGCACATGCAGCTTTCCGAAGGCATGCTTCATATCAACGTTGTTGAAGCCTGCACAGCGCAGCGCCACTATCCTGACTCCCATCTCATACAGACGGTCGATGACCGCCGCATTTACGGTGTCGTTTACAAATACGCATACCCCGTCATATCCCTGTGCAAGGTCTGCGGTGTCCTCGTTGAGCTTTGTTTCAAAAAACTTGAACCTTACTCCGTGCTGCTCTCCGTACTTTTCAAAGGACGGTCTGTCATACGGCTTTGTATCAAAAAATGCTATCTTCATGATCGATACCTCCTGTGTTTGTAACTTTAGTATACAACATTTTCCGAAAAAAATCTATTGCATTTACAACAAAAAATGATTTTTCTGAAAAATATCAACAAATCGTAAAAAACTGTTGAAAAGCTACTGTGCTTATGCTAAAATAATATTGTAATCGTTTAACATGACAGCTTTCGGAGGAGATATATGAAGCATAAAAGGATATGGTCGCTGCTTCTTGCGACGGCAGTAATGATAAGCTCGGCAGGCACAGCTGCACCGTTTTCGGTGATGACTTATGCGGCACAGGAGGAAATCGACGGCAGCTTTATCCTGACCGAAGCGGAGCTTGACGCAGCAGGTGTCGACTGGCACGGAAGCGATACCGTCACAGTATACGCAAGAGTCACCGAGGGCGGCGCAGATTCAAAGATAAGCGCATGTGCATGGCTCGGCACCGAGGGAGTTTCAAAAAGCTCCACAAAGCGCCTTTCGGGGAGCAACGTCAAGGTAGGAAATGCGATACAGGACAACGTTATCGGTCTTGCGGGCACGGGACTTTACGCTTTCCCCGACCTCACGCTCTACAGGAGCACTCAGGACGGAAGCGAATGGCAGGACAGCTTTGAGGAT
>JAGAKC010000193.1 GCA_017848155.1 Oscillospiraceae bacterium
TCTCCTCGTACTGAGGTCTTTCCGAATCGTAGCAGTACTCGCCGTTTTCGATGTACTTTGAAAGGCTGTCCAGCGGATAGCCCTCCACACGCTTAGGATGTGGGACAGAGGTTATCAGAAACGGATCCCAGCTGATATCATCTGAAAATTCGGTGTAGATATGCAGCTCGTCCAGCACGAAACAGATAGCGTTGCGGTATCTTGCTTTGATATCACCGTACTTTGCCGCAAGTCCGCCGTAGTACTCTATCATCTCGTCGTCAGTCAGGTGCTTACCGTTTACATTCCGCACATGGACTCTCGGTGAATACTCGGGCAGGTCATCGAAATAAAGTCCGCTGTCAGCCGAGAAAACAGGCATTCCGAAAGCCTTATAGTAGGCTCTCGCCTTCAATTCCGCATTTTCAAGCGGCGTGTCACCCGTTTCGGGGACATCAGGTATCTCCCCGTCCATGTCGTTCAGCGAAACAAGCTCTATATCAAGTCCCGACAGCCATTTCCGCATACTGCTCAGCTTTGCGGGATTTGTGGTTCCGTACAATATCTTCAAATCAGTCACCCTGCAATTCCTTTATCTTGTCACGCAGGAAAGCCGCATGCTCAAAATCGAGCAGCTTAGCTGCCTTCTTCATCTCGGCGGTGTACTTCACTATCAGCTTTTCACGCTCCGCCTTAGGCAGCCACTTTCCGCCCTTCTTCGTGCCGCTGTCCGCCTTCTTCGTTATCTCCAGCACCTCTCGTATCTCCTTGACGATGGTCCTGGGAACGATGCCGTGAGCCTCGTTGTACTTCATCTGTATCTCACGGCGGCGCAGTGTTTCGCTGATGGCAAGCTCCATCGAACGGGTAACGCTGTCTGCGTACATGATGACCGTGCCCTCCGCATTTCGTGCGGCTCTGCCTATCGTCTGTACAAGGGACGTTTCGCTTCGGAGAAAGCCCTCCTTGTCTGCGTCCAGTATCGCCACCAGCGATACCTCGGGGATATCAAGTCCCTCTCGCAGCAGATTGATGCCTACCAGCACGTCATACGCTCCTGCACGCAGGTCACGGATAAGCTCCATTCGCTCCATCGTGTCCACGTCATGATGCATGTACCGCACCTTTATCCCTGCCCTTTCAAGGTATGCGGTAAGGTCCTCCGCCATCTTCTTCGTCAGCGTCGTTACCAGTACACGCTCCTTCTTCTCAACACGGATATTAATCTCGGAGATGAGGTCCTCTATCTGTCCCTCCGTAGGCTTCACGATGACCTCGGGGTCAAGAAGTCCCGTGGGACGTATCACCTGCTCCACTATCTGCGTTGAGCAGTCCTTTTCAAATTCGCCCGGGGTAGCCGATACGAACACCGCCTGATTCACCTTTCCGTAGAACTCGTCAAAGTTCAGCGGTCGGTTGTCGTAGGCGGACGGCAGGCGGAAGCCATAATCTATCAGGTTCTTCTTCCTCGCATGGTCGCCGCCGAACATTCCCCTCACCTGCGGCAGAGTCACATGGCTCTCGTCCACGAAAAGCAGGAAGTCCTCGGGGAAATGGTCGATGAGTGTCACGGGCGTTGAGCCTGCGGGTCGTCCCTGCAGGACACGTGAGTAGTTCTCTATGCCCTTGCACATGCCTATCTCGCCCAGCATCTCCATATCGTATCGTGTGCGCTGCTCGATACGCTGCGCCTCTATCA
>JAGAKC010000020.1 GCA_017848155.1 Oscillospiraceae bacterium
GAGCATATCACACGTATATCGGGGAAGCTCTCGTCCACCACTGCGATAGCGCAGCTCCTGTATATCTCCGCCGCCGAAACGATTTCCGCCTTTTTCGCCTTGCTCTGCATGGTGGTGGAGAAAAGATTCTTCACGGACACCGTATCTGCGCCCATCTTCTTGAGGAAAGCCGCCGCCTCAAACGTGGAAACGCCCGAGCGCATCACGAAATCCTTCGTATCGAGGGTGATACCTGCAAGCAGCGCCTCCGCTTCCAGCGGTGCGAGGATGGGATTTGCTCCGAAATACTGGATAAGCTCCGTAACAAGCTCCGCCGCAGAGGATGCGTTGGGGTCCTGCCACATGATGGCTGCGTCGTCGATGGCGCCCGTGCTCAGTCTGTGATGGTCGATGACCACCACACGGCTGTGGTCAGCCTTTTCATACAGCTCCCTGTCGTCCAGCTTCTTTATTATATGCGTATCAACGATTATCAGCATGGAATTCTGCGAAAAGCCGAGCTTCGCCGTTTCGGGGTCGATAACGACGGGAGTTTCATAGCTGTCAAAGCGCTCTATAAGCTCCTTTGCGGCGTTAAGCTCCTTATTCACCACGGCAAACGCCTTTGCACCGATCTTTCTTATTGCGCAGGTAAGACCTATCGCCGAGCCGATGCTGTCGAAATCGCCGTAGCTGTGTCCCATTATGTACACAGCGTCAGCTCCGCGCACCATCTCCTTGATATCATCCGCCATGAGCCTTGTCTTTACCTTATTGTATCTGCCCGTGCCCTGGGTAACTGCGCCGTAGAAATGGAAGCCCGACTCGGTCTTGATGGCGACCTGGTCGCCGCCTCGTCCGAGCGCCATGGAAAGCGCCTGACGTGCGTAATTCTCGCTCTCCGAAAGCGTATCCGCAGTCCTTCCGATACCGACGGAAAGCGTCACGCACACACGGTCGTTCACCTTTATCTCACGTGCCATATCCAGCAGCTTCATCTTGTCGTATATCATCTCACGGACATACCGCTCCTCGATGACCACAAGGAATTTGTCGGAAGCAGTTTTCTGCACCACTGCCTGCTTTTCGGTGAAGTACTCCTCCAGCAGTCGCTCTATCTGCATGGCGATGTAGGCACGGTCGCTCTCCTTGCCGCTGCTGAAAAGCTCCTCGTAGTTGTCTATCATCACTATCATAGCCATAGGCTTTGACATGCGGTGCTCCTCCTGCAGCGACTTGAAATCGGTTATGTCGCTGAAAAACAGCATGGTTATCTGCTCGATATGATCGGGATCGACGGAGCTTTTTCTTATCTCCTCCGTTTCATCGGGAGTGAACTGCGGCGTCCTCGCATACACACGGTATATCCTGCCCCGATACTCCATCTCCCTGCCCTCTCCGATGAACATATCCATCGGCTCGTCGGTGACGAAATCAAGCGAGTTCTCGTCCTCGTTCGGCTTGTAGAAGCAGGTGTTGAACTGTTCGTTGCTCCATACGATAAGACGGTTGTCGTTCACAAGTGCCACGGGCAGCGGAAAGCTGCACAGCGCAACTCGGTTGGAGCTGTCTATCGTGTTGTTCAGCTGCTCAAAGTAGCAGTACTCGTTCCTGCGTATCTGGATGAGCTTTCCCACCGCAAGTCCTGACACCAGCAGCAGTATCGGCATAGTCGTCCAGAAAAGCAGCGGCTGGTCATTGAAAAGGCAGCCGTCCAGTATCAGCAGGCACACCACCAGTGCGCCCACCGCCGCAAGCAGCGCATTACTTTTATATAGATTCTTCAAGGTCCTTCCTCCGTCGCCCCTAAGTTTTCACGATGAGGCTGTAATGGTGATGGGTCGCATCAGACCTCCATGATGATGGGGAGTATCATGGGGCTGCGCTTTGTCTTTGAGTAGATATAGTCGCTCAGTGCGTCACGCATCGCAGCCTTTATGTTGCCCCATTCACGGATATTGCGCTCCACGCAGTTGTTCATGACATTCTTCATCAGCGCCTTTGCCTCGTCCATCAGCGCTTCGCTCTCACGCACGTACACAAAGCCTCTCGACACAATGTCGGGACCTGCGAGCACTCTTCCGCTCTCACGCTCGATGGTGGCAACGATTATCATCATGCCGTCCTCCGCAAGGTGCTTTCTGTCACGCAGCACAACGCTTCCCACGTCGCCCACGCCGTAGCCGTCCACCATCACCCTGCCCGAGGGCACTGTGCCCGCAAACTTCATCTCGACGCCGTTCGTTTCAAGCACCTGACCGAGGTCGCTTATAAAGCAGTTCTCCTCGGGAATGCCCATCTGAAGCGCAAGCTTCACATGCTTCTTTAGATGCTTGTACTCGCCGTGGATGGGGATGAAGAACCTCGGCTTTGTGAGGGATATCATGAGCTTAAGCTCATCCTGACATGCGTGACCCGATACATGCACGTCGTACATGCTCTCGTACACTACCTCTGCGCCCTGCTTCATAAGCTCGTTCACTACCTTTGTCACCAGCTTTTCATTGCCGGGGATAGGTGTGGCGGAGATGATTATGAAGTCCTCGGGAGTTATGGTGACCTGTCTGTGGTCGCCGCTGGACATCCTCGAAAGTGCGGACATAGGCTCGCCCTGTGAGCCTGTCGTACAGATGACAAGGCGCTCGGGCGGATACTTGTTCACGTCCTCGATGTCGATCAGCGTGCCGTCGGGCACCTTGATATAGTTAAGCTCCGCAGCCTTTGCGATAACGTTCACCATGCTCCTGCCCGAGACCGCAACCTTACGGTCGTGCTGTACAGCCTGGTCGATTATCTGCTGTATCCTGTGGATATTGCTGGAGAAGGTAGCGATTATCACACGCTTGCCCTCTGCGGTGTTGAAAAGTCCCTTGAAGCTCTCGCCCACGTGGCGCTC
>JAGAKC010000194.1 GCA_017848155.1 Oscillospiraceae bacterium
ACCTACGGTCCACGCAGCGAGAAGTGCTGTCTGTTTGCGGACAAGCTCCGTGAGCTTGTTGATGTCGAGGTCAAGATGTGGGACGAGCGCAGCTCCACCGTATCTGCCATCGGTATCATGAATGAGAACAACAAGCGCGGAAAAAAGCGCAAGGAGAGCCTTGACGCAGTTGCAGCGGCGATAATCCTTGAAAGCTATCTTGCTTACAGGAAGAATCATCCCGATGAATAATAATAGTGCCCGTGAAAACCAATTCACGGGCACATTCTCGTTCACCTGATATATTCTGTCATGTCAGCTTTTCAGTAAGCTTTGGTATTTTTTTTAGTATCAGCTTTGTCAGGAAATATGTTCCCACGGCAAGAGCTGCGCCGATAAGCGCACCGCCCAGCACATCTGACGGGAAGTGTACGAAAAGGTACAGTCTTGAAAATGCGATAAGCGCCGCCAGTATCAGTGACGGTATACCTATCCGCTTGTCGTAGAGGAATATGACCAGCGCAACTCCCACAGAATGCAGCGTATGACCCGACGGAAATGAAAAATCATGCGGCACAGCGATAAGCAGAGGAATATCCTCCATTATCCAGCAGGGTCTGTCACGAGCCACAAGAGGCTTTATAATGAGGTTTGCAAGCACCGCTCCCAGTGCAAGGAAAATGAGTATATTCACTGCGCATATGCGCTTTGACCTGAAAAACAGCATTATTCCTGCCGCCGCAAAGAATATCAGACCTGCGTTTGCAAGGGCGCTTATTAGCGGCATCAGCACGTCAAGAGCGGGACAGGTCATATCCTGTCTTATCGTATTCAGTATCGCCCAGTCAAGCTCCTGTATGAATGTTCCGATCATTGCTGCTCCTCTGTTTTTGTAAAGTCAGCGGTGTCACGATTCTGGAGCGGCTCGTCCTCAAAAAGTACGTCGCAGAAGCGTGTTACGCTCTCCACAAAGCATAATCCGTCCTCGGCATAGATGACTATCACACGCTCACCCGAAAGTATACGTGTTTCATTTGCGCACACTGCGTCAAAGGTGTAGCTCCTGTCGCCGTTTTCCACCTCTATCTTGCCGTAGTCTTTGGGGTAGATATCCTCTGTTACCAGCGCTTCTGCGCCGTCAAGCTGAGCGTCGGTGGGTCTGCCTTTTGAGTTAAGACTATAGAATCTCGGCATAATGGTGTAGTTTATCAGAAAATTCACCGTCAGTCCGCCGAAAACGCAAAGCGGCAGCGACAGCCACCCAACGACCCCTGCAAGGTCCAGCAGGAATCCGAAAACAGCAGATACCAGCGCAAATATCACCAGCAGCAGTAGATTTTTCGGAAAAACCGTCTGCCATTCAGCTCGGCTCTGCTTGTTTTCAAACAGAGTGCCCGTGCTGTCAAAGAATACCTTTCCGTAAAAGAGGTAGTCGACCAGCTGCACCAGCAGATATATACCTGCTGCGCCCATGATTATGAGATAGAAATTCCGCATGCCTCCTCCTTTCAGCGGTACATTTATTTGCTTTCCAGTGCGTTTACAAGCTCCTTGAAATGACGTCCACGCTCCTCGAAATTCTTGTAGAAGCCGTAGCTTGCCGCAGCAGGACTGAGCACCACACGCTTTTTAGCACGTCCGTGTGCAAGCCTTACAGCGTCAGCAAGGTCGATAGCCTTTACCACGTTGAATATGGTGTTATCAAGGCTCTGTGCGATGCGCCAGCCGCTGTCGGGCAGCAGTATCACATTTTCCACCGCACCCGTATTGAGATATTCGGTCAGTTTTTTGTAGGATATTCCTCGGTCCATGCCGCCGATGACAAGCACATCGCAGCCGCCCACTGCCTCTACAGCTGCAATAGCTGCTTCGGGGATGGTGCAGATACTGTCGTTGATGTATTCCACTCCGTCAAGGGTGCGCACCATTTCAAGACGGTGCTCAAGTCCGTTGAAGTCGGGCAGCGAAGCAAGGCACTTTTCGATATCCGCACCTGCCGCAGCCGCTGCTTCAAGCGCCACTGCGATATTGTAGCGGTTGTGCTTTCCGATAAGACGAGTGCACACCTTTTCGTAAGGTATCACTCTGTCTGTAAGCGTAATATCTTCGCCGTCGGTCATGATATCGCCCTGTCCGCCGAAGCTTGCTGAGATCACCTTGCCGTTTGCGGTTTCGGGCAATACATCGGTGTTTATTATAGCCACGTCGCCCTCGTGCTGACAGCGCCAGATATTCTCCTTTGCCGCCTTGTAGGCTTCAAAGCCTGTGTAATGGTCGAGATGCTCGGGGAAGATATTCAGCAGCACCGCAATTTCAGGGGAATGCTGAACAAATTCCAGCTGGTGGCAGGAAAGCTCGCATACCGCAACCGTGCAGGGCTGCATGTCCTCTAATCTCTCCAGCGGCGGCACACCGATATTTCCGATGAGCATGGTGTCAAGACCGCTTGCCTTAAGGAAATGATGTATCAGTGACGAGGTGGTGCTTTTTCCCTTTGTGCCTGTAACTCCGATGATGCGGCAGGGGCGCAGCCTTAAAAGCAGCTCCGTCTGGGTCAGTATCTTTGCCTTTTCCTCGGGAGTGAGCTTATCCTTTATGATGACCCCTGGGGACTGCAGCAGCAGGTCATACTCCTTTGCGCGGTCGAGGTAGTCCTCACCACACAGGAGAGTTACACCCTCTGCATCGACCTTATTCATATCAGCTACTGCTATCTCAGCGCAGCAGCCGAGCCTTTTCAGTATATCCAGCCATACTCTGCCCTCACGTCCGAAGCCGAGTATCGCACATCGTTTGCCCTCAAAAAAGGGTCTTAAAACGGAATAGTCCATGTATTTCAGCCTTTCAGAAGATAAAGAAATTCTTCGGGTACAAAATTATCACTGTCAAAGAAATCGGACAGGTCGGGTATTACAAAGCCGCCTATCTCCCTGTAGCCTGCGTAGCGTTTCAGCAGAGCGGGTGCACAGGCGCCACGCTTTTTCAGCGCCATTTCCAGCGACAGACGTATCTCATCACGTGTGCCGACACATTCAAATGGCTTATCCTCGCCGTCAAGCACAAGTCCGTCAAACATCTCCGAAAGCTCCGTCTTTTCCAGCATATTGCAGCCGAATATCTTCACAAGTGCTTCATCGTCAAGGAAAGCCGCAAGCAGGATGTAGACATAAAGGCACTTTGCACATTCGCCGCACCACACATCCGTTTTGCTGCCCAGATTGCAGCTCTGGAAAACTCCGAAATACTGAGGATATTTCACGAATTCCCGTGCTATCTGCCATTCGCTCCACGGGCGCAGCAGCGAGAAATACTCGGGACAGCGTGTGTATCCGCCGAAGCAGTTTTCGCAGTATTCACGGAAATCACGCTCAAACTCGGTGGATTTGCTGTACTGGTGATTTATCTGTGTGCCGTCAACATATGGCTCATTTGCGCTGCTCTCGTTGGACAGCGCAATGTATCGCAGCCCCTTTATTGCGGCGAAAAGCTCCGCAGAGAATGCCACCACCGCCGAAAAAGGCGTGTGACCATTGAGGTATCCCTGTTTGTTTAGCTCCAGCAGCGTCCTGTCTATCGTGCGGCGTGCGCCTATCAGCCTTTCAGATGCGATTCCTGCTGACTCCACACAGCCGAGAGTTGCACTGCGTGGATTGATGATATAGGGGAATATCTCCGCACCGTGCTTTTTGAGAAGCTCCACAGACACAACACTGTCCTTGCCGCCGCCTATCGGTACAAGTATACCGTTTCCTATACGGTCGGGACGGCGGTACAGTGCCATTTTCGGGAGGTTTTCGGCTGCGGTGATATTCATGAAGCTGTCGGGGTCGGGTGAGATATCGTTGCGGTAGAAAAACTCTCCAAGGCCGTTGAAGTACAGCTTCTTCCACCATTTCTTCTGCCATTCTGAAAGAGTGCCGCAGCGCACCTCTACCGTCGGGCAGCATGCGCATTTCCAGTAGGACACCAATTCCGCCATGCCAAGAGAGAATGCGATATCGTCCACAAGCTCCCTGTCGCAGCTGTCTGGCATGTCAAAGGAAAAACTCCACTGCGGATAGAAGTGATGCTCGTCTATCGAGAAGTGAAAGCGCAGCACAGTGCTGCCATCCTCCTCGGTAAATTCATAGCTGTGATAGATAAATAGTCTGTGCTTCTTGCGAAGCTGCTCATAAAGGGTCATAAAAGCTCCTTGTGCGTTATTTGTGCGCCGCAGGTCTGCCCAAGTTTGTGGAAGGCTTATTGCGAAGGTCGTATTTCTTGACGAAAGCGTCGATGCTGTCCTCGTTTCGTGCGTCAAAACTGTCGGTGCACTCGATAAGCTCCCACTCCTCGGTCATACTGGTGGTCTGTCCGTTTTTGAGTGTTTTCAGTTCGCCAAGACTTTCACATTCAAGGAAGATGCCATTCGTGAAGGTCTCGAAATTACAGCCGAAATCGGGGTACTCGCCGTCAATATTCATATTGAAATTCTTGAGGAATATCTGTCCCTTGTTTATGTAGGCTGCCCAGCCGTCCTCGTTGTTCATGCCTATCTTGAACTTGCCCTCGCTGCCTGGCACCTGTTTCAGGGTGCCGTACTTATTGCAGAGGAAGAAACGGGGGTCGTTGATGTCGGAGTAGCTCCAGAATACGTTCCTGCGGTTTGACAGCAGACCGTTGTCCCTTGTGCTCTGGGGGAATATCTCCACACCGCCTGCGCTGCATACCGTCATAGGCCACGGTGCGAGGGTAACTATTGCGCCCGATACATTTGTAATGTTGTGTATTACCTGAACACGGGAGCTGTCATTGTCCATCCATATGACGATGTTGTGCTGCTGACCTGTCCTTGTGGGGAGAGGGGTGAGATTAACGCCCTTTTCGCTGCCCCCGTCAAGCACGGAATACTCCACAGGGTCGTTGTCGGGCACGTAGCTGTGGGGCATGCTTTCAGGGCTGCTCCAGAGTCTGTGACCGCCGTATATGTACCATGTCTTATCCTCTCCGAAATACTCCCTGAAAGAGTCGCCACGCTCAAAGAATACACGCTCCTCGTCCTCGAGAAGGATGTTTTCCTTTCCGTTAAGGCAGTAGCTTATGATACGCGGACCGATGTCAAGCGTTACTATGAGGGTCGCCTTTTCGTTTTTCAGCTCAAGGCACTTGCCGAAATTCTTGTACTGTATCTCTGTTATAGTTACCATTTTGATTTCCTCCGTTATATTTTATGTTAAGCTCATTCAATAATTACAGGCTTTGCGGTGAATTCGTAGCCGCAGGGGCGGGGTCTTTCAAAGGCGAGGGAATAAATATCGCCGCAGCGCTCCTCAAATGCGCCCTGACGGTGAGCATCTCTGCTCTGCTTCATCAGATTCTTGAGCGATGTGTCGATGGGCAGTCCGCACTGCGCCGCCGACAGTATCTCTTTACCACGTGTGTTCATTCCGAGTATGCGGATATACGCTACAGGCTCTTTCAGCTGCTTCTTGTCTATGCCGAGGAAGCTGCACAATACTGCACGGCGTATCCTTGCAAGCGTATAGCGCTTCGTTTTGGTGAGGAAGTACAGCTCGTCAAGGGTGCATGCCTTGCGCACAGCCTTGTACAGCCGCTCTGAAAGACCCTGTGCGCAGTCGTAGACGCACTCGAAATCAGACAGCCGCATCATACGCAGGTTTGTGAGTATCGCGTTTTCAAGCCGCTTTATATCTGCAATTGGTGAGTCGATGACAGGTGCAAGCGTGGAATAATCCTCGCCGCTAATTATCTTCTTACGTATGAGGGAAGCGCTTGCGAAGCTCTTGTCCTCATCGTCGCTGTCGTGGTCTGCGCCGTATCTTGCGACGGTAAAAGGCTGTATGGAGCTGCCTATGTCGTCCAGAGCCTTTATATATTCCACTGCAAGGGTGTTATTCGGGGATGAAAGAAGCTCGTACACATCGGCTGTGTAGTAGGTCTTTACCGCCTCTGCAAGGGCGGCAGGAAAGCTTGCGCCTTTTCGCATGGCTTCCTTGAATTCCTCTGTGTGCAGTGCAAACTCGCTTGCGCCTGCGGCTTCTTTAAGGGCAGCTATATCGCCGCATTCCGACCCGAAGGACAGCATATCCACACAGCCGAGAGCTTCAGCTATCTGTATCGCACCACGTGCAAATCCCTCAGCCGCAGACAGGCTGTACACTGTCGGAAGCTCCAGCACAAGATCCGCACCGTTTTCAAGGGCAGTCCTCGCACGGGCAAATTTGTCAAATATTGCAGCGTCGCCGCGCTGGGTGAAGTTACCGCTCATTATAGCTACGACGTGCGTTGCGCCTGCCGCACGTGTCTGCTCCAGCTGGTATCTGTGCCCGTAGTGAAAGGGATTGTATTCGCATATTACTGCTGCTGTTTTCATGTTTTCACCTCGTTCGTTCTGAGCATCTGCACATGTGGTATATCGTCCTCAGGATACGGTTCCGAAACACGCACGAAGCCGCATTTTTCATAGAAGCCCTGTGCGTATTGCTGAGCGCTTATCCGCAGTGAGGTCTGACCGTATTTCTCCTCGGCAATGCGGACAGCC
>JAGAKC010000195.1 GCA_017848155.1 Oscillospiraceae bacterium
CTGGCTCCAGAACTGTTTCAGCATTTTCTCCTGATAGTAGTCATCGTCGTCCATCATTTTCCACAGCTCCTCATACTCGTCATCGTTGCTGTCGGATATCTCCTCGAGATCCCTGTCGGGAATATCACCTACGACCCTTTTCACAAGCTCGTTTATATCGGGGCTATCGGGATACTGCTGTTTGTGTTCCATAGACTCTATAATGTCATTGACGTCGTTGATAATACCCTTGATGATCTTCTTTAAACTCATAAAAGCACCTCTCTCATCAATTGTCGGCTGTGTCTGATCTTCGTTCTTCTTTTCTGCGCTTCTGGATTATTCCCTCGATGAATTTAAGGGCATATCCTGCGGCACGTGCGATGTTGCCACGCTCACGCTTGTCAACGGCATTTTCAGCTATGCTTGCGACAAAATCCGCCCTGAAAAGCTTCATGGGGCAGTCTATCTTGTCTCCACGATAGTGCCTGAAAATCTTCAGCGTAGCGTCCTTGCCAAGCAGCCTGAAAAGCTCCAGATAGCTTTCGTTGAGGGCAGCCTCCTCGTTGCCTGTGACCCCGAATAATTCGTAGATGTCGTTTTCGTCAAGATCAGTAAGATCGGTGCTAAGAAGTTCCTTGTTCATTCAGATCTTCCTTTCTTATTATAGCACTATTTGCATTAAAAATCAATGTCTTTTAGGTTGAATATCTGCTGTATCAGCTTTTTGAAAAGGGAAGACCCTGATCCTGCTGATACGTTATCTTCGGAGCACTGTTCAACATGTATATCAGTCTTTTGTGTAAGCATAATGTGTCTGAAACCGTATATGTCGGCTATGCTGTCAAGTATGTCCTGAAATATCTTTCGGAAAGGCAGTTCCTCACAGCCACGCACTGTAATGTGTCTTGACAGATTGTCGATTATCGGTGCAAGCTGCTGATATGCGTTTTGGATGTTGCGCTTACAGTGATCTGCGTAATTCTTTCCATAGTCTGGGTGTGACATAAGATACAGCCACTCGCTCTCGTCGATAAGGCTCCTGCAGCAGTTCGATATTCCGAGAATCTCTCTCTTTAACCTCATACAGTCCTTGAATGTAACGGAGCAGTGCTTTTTGTGTATCTGCTGGGGCAGTGACCATACTGCATCGTAAAGCTCTGTAAACGCATCCTTTATCTTTTCAAAAGGTATGACCTCTATCGTATCATCAGGCGTTGATGTATCTGATGTTACGGGCTCGTTCTGCTGTTCGATAACGGGTGAGCATCTGTGCTCCGTTATCATGTCAGACATAGCGGCAAAAGCCTTTACGATACCGTCAGAGTCAGGGGAGAAGCTCTGTGCATCTTTCTTTGTTATTCCGATAGAGTTTGCCTGTGAAGCGGCATTTTTGCTGTTGACCAACATCATGAACTCCCATCCTTTCTCACGCTGCTGCGAGACCAGTTCCCTTATCATTTTTGATGTGTACTGCCAGCTTGAGGTGTTTGCACCGCATTTCAGTATCACAAACAGCACCTTTTCGGGGAGATATTCCTGCTTGGTGCTGTTCATTGCTTTGTTTGTCTTTTGGATAGCTGTGCCTATCGCATCATAAAGAGCCAGGTCGCCGCCTGCCTTGTAGTCTTTGACGGAGAGGGGAGAGGCAGCTTTAATATCTGTCCTGTCATGAACCACCATGCTGGTGTCATTGTAGAGGATAGTTGTCAGCACAGCATTTCCGTTTTGTTCCTGCTGCTCTGAAAGCATATCATTGAAGCCATTGACGAGTTCGCTTTCAAGCCTGTTCATAGCAGCGCTGCTGTCGATTATAAGTACAAGCTCTGTAAGTCCCTTTCTCATTCTATCACTCCTTCCGAGAAGATATTTGATCGGCTTGTATAAAGCTCCTGCCACCAGCCTGTAGTGTACATACATATCTCATCGTTTGTTTTGCTGCTGATAATGCGCGAGATATCGCCAAGCAGTCCCACAAAGAATGTTTTTTCGTAGCCCTTGCGGAATGTACCGATGACATTTTCGTA
Organism: Oscillospiraceae bacterium; assembly: GCA_017848155.1. Lineage (GTDB taxonomy): Bacteria > Bacillota > Clostridia > Oscillospirales > Ruminococcaceae > CAG-115. The sequence continues at coordinate 2,007 of JAGAKC010000195.1, forward strand.
ATCAAGTCCGATATCGCTGGCGAAGTTGCCGAATTGTGCAAAAGCATCAACATCGTAACTGCATATAAGGTATTTGCTGCCGTTATTTCTGCTCTGTGTTATCTTATTTCGAAGAACAGTGAGTTCCACCTGAGCTGCGTGCAGGACACCGTCTGAAATGATGACATACAGCGCCTTGTCAGGACGGAACTCCTCGCTTGTGTGCTGCAGTACTGTGTTAGTCTTGTCGATAGCTGCACATAACGCTGTCGTCCATGCAGAAC
>JAGAKC010000196.1 GCA_017848155.1 Oscillospiraceae bacterium
CGCATTCAGAGAGCTTGCGGTGCGTGGAATAAAGCGTGCGGAGGTCTTTGCAAACAGCACCTGCGAGGGTCAGGAGCCTTACATCTCCATGATAAGCGATATGGCTGAGCAGCACGGGATAGTGGTTCCGTCGTTCCATCCGTTCTCATCGCCTATGGAGTCGGTGTTCCTTTTCTCCACCTACGACCGCAGGATAGAGGAGATGCTGACGCTGTACCGTGGCTTTTTTGAAAGCATGAAGAAGCTCGGGGCGAGGATATTCGTGCTGCACGGTGCGATATTGAGCTCCCGTTGCCCGACCGACCATTACGTGAAGCAGTTCCGTCTGCTGTCTGATATCGGCAGGGAATACGGGGTGACGGTGGCGCAGGAGAACGTGTGCTACTGCCTCAGCGGCCGTCTGGAGTTCCTTACGATGATGAAGCGTGAGCTGGGGGACAGGGCGGCGTTCGTGCTTGACCTTAAACAGGCTCGCCGCAGCGGAGAGAACATCTTCCATTACGTGGACGCACTTGGTGAGAGCGTGATCCACTGTCACGTCAGCGATGCGGACGAGGACAACGACTGCCTGCCCGTGGGAAGCGGCTGCTTTGATTTTAAGGAGCTTTTCCGCCGCATGTCAGCTCACGGCTATGACGGCAGCTACATCGTGGAGCTGTACCGCAGCAACTACAACGATTTCGACGACCTGAAAGCATCCGCCGACAGGCTTCAGGAGATAGCCGAGGCGCTTTAAAAGAATATCACACCGACCCTGACATACCACTTTCCCTGTCAGGGTCGTTTTATTTCACAACGTTCATCGCAGCTGCATAAAATACGGTACGGGGTACTTTCCCCGATAACTGAAAAGGAGCATAACGATGGACAGCTTTATCATAGATATGCACAGCGCTACACAGGCATACAAGGCACGTACTGTGCTCGCAGGGGCAGGTATCCGCTCCGCTGTGGAGCGCTCCCACGGAAGAAACGGCTGCAGCTTCCGTCTGCGTGTATGGGGAGGCAAGGGCAAGGTTTGCGCCCTGCTGACCGCAGCAAGGATACCCTGTGATATACCTTGACAACGCAGCCACCACCTACCCGAAGCCGCCGCAGGTCTACCGCATGTGGAGCTACGCCATGCGAGCCTACGGAGCAAACCCCGGACGAGGCGGCTATGAGTTTTCTTCGGCGACCTCCGAAGCCGTGTACAGGAGCCGTGAGAGCTGCGCAGCGCTTTTCGGCGCCGACCCTGAAAACACGGTGTTCACGCTTAACTGCACCCATGCGCTGAATACGGCGATAAAGGGACTTTCACGGCGAAAGGTGCACTTCGTCATCAGCGACCTTGAACACAATGCGGTGCTGCGGCCTGTGCACGCCGCTGCCGCAGAGCAAGGCGGAAGCTACAGCGTATTCACAACGGACGAGGACGATGAGGTGACGCTTGCCCGTGCACAGCGTGCGCTGCACCGTGATACGGCGGCGCTCATCTGCACCGCCGCAAGCAATGTAACAGGCAGGCGGCTGCCGCTGAAAGCTCTGTCGGAGCTTTGCAGAAGGAACGGTATCTGCTTTGTGGTGGACGGCGCACAGGGGGCAGGTCTGCTGCCGCTGACGGTGGGGGACGGGATAAATATCCTCTGCGCCGCAGGGCACAAGGGACTGTACGGCCCGATGGGTACAGGGCTTATGATGACGGACGGGAGATACCCCCTTAAAACACTGATGGAGGGCGGCACGGGCAGCAGCTCGGAAAGTCCACTCCAGCCTGTGCATACTCCCGACCGCTTCGAGAGCGGCACGCTGAATACCGCAGGAGCGATAGCGCTCGGCACAGGGGCACAGTTTGTAAAGAGCCGCACTCCCGAAGCGATACTCCTGCATGAGCTGCGGCTGTGCATGCAGCTGTGCGACGGACTGCGGCCGATGCACGGTATACAGCTTTACACCGACATCAGGTCGGACAACAGGGACCGCTTCGCACCCGTTGTGTCGTTCAATATCGACGGGATGAGCGGCGCTGACGGTGCGGCGCTGCTGGGTCAGTACGGCTTCTGTCTGAGGGGCGGTCTGCACTGCGCTCCGATGGCTCATAAAAAGCTCGGAACGCTTGAAAGAGGTACAGTGCGCTTCTCGCCGTCGGTGTTCACCACTCCGCAGGAGGTCACGGCGCTGCTGAGGACGCTGAATACTGTCACGGCAAAGGGAGCTGCCACGGGCGCTCCGTAATGACAGCATAAGACAGGTTTCTTTCCCGTCACCGATCAAATTTGTTGACAACACGGCTCTGCGGTGCTATAATAAAGGGTGGAA
>JAGAKC010000197.1 GCA_017848155.1 Oscillospiraceae bacterium
CCCGAAGCAATAAAGCTTCTGGAGCAGGTCGCACAGTCAGGTCCGAAATGCGGTGTATTTGTCATTGTGTTCAGCAGTGCAGTGCAGCGCACACAGCTTGAGGGCAGTATCGTAAACCTTGCCGACAGTATCGAAACATATCTTACTCCGATGCAGTATGATACAGAGCGCAGCGAGTTCAGATGTGTGCTTCAGGACAACAGCAAGCGCTTCGTTTGGCGGCCTGCGGTTGCTCCCGATGAAAAGCAGACAGATGTCATCTCGGATACCCTGCGTGAGAGCATAAAGAATATGGACAGGGTCGTTATAGGCACAGACCGCATTAGAAATGCGGAACGAAGCGATTCTACCCTTAAGGGCATACGTGTTCCTATCGGTATTCACGGTGCAAATTCCGTACAGTATCTCACACTCGGAAGCGGTGGCTGTCATCATGTGCTGGTGGCAGGTGTTGCGGGTATGGGTAAATCAAGTCTGCTACATACTATCGTTATGCATTCGCTGCAGCAGTATTCCCCCGAGGAGCTTGAGATATATCTTGTGGATTTCAAGCGTGGCGTAGAGTTCAAGATATATGCCGACCATCGTATCCCACAGTTCAGGGTAGTTGCGATCGAGAGCGAGCGTGAGTTCGGCTACAATGTACTAAAGGCCATTGACAGAGAGCAGAAGATACGTGCCGATATGTTCAAAAACGCAAAGGGCGCAGCTCATGTCGAGAAGATAGAGCAGTATCGCAAGGATGGCTCCAAAATGCCGAGGATACTGGTGATAATGGACGAGTTCCATGAGCTTTTCACCGAGGATGACGAGATAAGCAGACAGTCTGCGATACTTATGGAAAGAATAGTTCGTCAGGGCAGAGCATTCGGTGTTCATATGATCCTTTCGTCGCAGAGCTATGCGAATGTCAAGGGTCTTGACAAGGCTGTATATGACCAGATGAGCGTGAGGATAGTTCTGAAATGCTCGTCTGATGATGCGAACATGCTTCTTGAAAACGGTGCAGGTATGGTCGACCTTATCTCTATCGAGGACGCAGGTAAGGCGGTCTATAATTCTGATGGCGGAAGTAAGGAAGCGTCCAGTATGTTCCGTTCGGTGTATATTGCGCCCGAAGAGCATGTGCAGCTGCTGCGTGAGTGTGCAGGAAAATATACGGCTTTCCCTGCGGATAAGACCAGAATACTTCTTTCCAGCATCGAGGACAATGCATTCTGCAGGTTCAACCGCTTTGCCGATCCTGATTTCGATGCGTCAAAGACTCTTGCTATGCAGATAGGTGAGCCTCTTACCATCGACAGCAGGATGGATATGGAGCTTCAGCGTGTGAACAGCGCTAACATGCTGATGGTCGGTGACAACACTGATAAGGCAAGAAATATGTTCATCTTCACTATGATAAGCCTTTGCGTAGATCATTGGCTGAAGCATGGCGGAAAAGCTCCTGAAAAGCCTTTTATCCATCTTATGAACCTGAAACCGCTCAATGACAGCTATTTCGTGGATATCCCGAAGATGCTGGCTGATGAGCTGCCTGCATATATCGACAATGTGAATTGTGCAGGCGGTGAGGATATAAATGAACTGCTGGCAGGACTGTATAGCAGCTGTAATGATCCTTGCCCACACGATGAATATTTACTTGTATTCGGTTATCAGAGGGGCGAGAAGCTCAAGTCTGATTCTATGATATCCTGTGCCGGCACTGACGTGTCCTGTGCAGATGCATTTATGCATGTTCTTGAAAAGGGCCCTGCAAACGGTATCCATACCATCATATGGCAGGATAAGTTCAGGGGCGACATAACCGAGGATTCCATGCTGTCACGCTTTGATCTCAGAATAGCATTTGAGATGACAGCTGATAATCTGCTCTCGTTTATCATGGAGGATAATGCAGACAGTGTTGATGAAAATACTGCTGTATATTACAATGCGCTGTATGATAATCAGCGTTTCCGTGTATACCAGTCGCCGAATCTTGATTGGGTCAAGGAATTGTGTGACAAGCTTAAAGGTAAGGTCGACTGATAATACGAATAAAAAATCTCCGCTTCCTTTGCTTCGGGAAGCGGAGCGTTTTTATGTCAGATCATTCTTTGCATTGTTTATCTGACAGCTTTTTCAGCAGCAGTAATGCGAGCGCTGTAAGTACAAGACCTATTGCAAGACATATTATCCAGTTCTTTATGAGTGCCGCAACGATGTACATGACAAATGAGATAGCGGCAACTGTAAGAGCATATGGCAGCTGTGTGGTGACATGGGTAACATGATTGCATTTTGCACCTGCCGAAGCCATGATGGTCGTATCGGAAATAGGTGAGCAGTGGTCGCCGCATACGGATCCTGCCATGCAGGCTGAAATGGATATCACCATCATTGTGTGATCTATCTCGCTGAATACACTTACAACGATCGGGATAAGTATACCGAACGTGCCCCAGGATGTGCCTGTTGCAAAAGCGATAAGCGCTGCAATAACAAATATGATAGCAGGCAGCAGGAACTGCATTCCCTCTGCATACTGTCTTACGACGCTGTCAACGAAAACACCTGCGCCAAGACTGTCGGTCATCGCTTTCAGCGTCCATGCGAATGTGAGGATAAGTATTGCGGGGACCATGCTCTTGAAGCCATCGGGCAGGCAGCACATGCATACACGGAACGGAAGCACACGGCGGCAAAGGTATACGATTATGGTGATAAGAAGTGCGATTATCGAACCCATAGCAAGTCCCTTTGCTGCATTACAGTCTGCAAAAGCGTCTATGAAGTTCTTGCCCTCAAATATTCCGCCTGTATACACCATGCCGAATATGCAGGATGCAATAAGGACGATTATGGGGAATACAAGATCGAACACCTTGCCCTTACCGACAGGCATATTGCTTTGTGCGGAGCCGCTGTCGTCCGC
>JAGAKC010000198.1 GCA_017848155.1 Oscillospiraceae bacterium
TAAGTATACCATATTTTGTGCGTATTTGCAATATGATATTTACAGATAAGATGTTTTTTTGAGTGTATCATCCTCTGATTTTTACATATTACCCTTTAGAAAAGGGAAAAATATAGTTAAATTTTCATCAAAACACAAAAATACCTTGACAATATTATATGTTTTAATTTATAATAATAAAGTATGTATCATGTTCTGAATGTAATAAAGAGGTATTTGTAATGGAAGAACAAAAGAAAAAGAAAAAAGGAAACAAGCTGAATCTTATTATTTGTGGTATAGCTTTCCTTGTAATGGTATTTTATTTATTGTTTGTGGATGGAGTTGACAAGATAGGTGCGGCTCTTTCCAATATCAATCCGCTGTTTATCGTATTATGTGTATTGTTTATGGTCGGATACTGGCTTTGTGAAGCAGGAACAGTGCATATAATGCTTAAAGAGATGCATCCTAAGATGCGCTTCTGGCATACATGGCTCGTAACTATCATCGGTCAGTACTTTAACTGCATCACCCCGTCAGCATCAGGCGGTCAGCCAATGCAGGCGTATTACCTTGTAAAATTCGGTGTGCCGCTCGGCTCTGCCATGACTGCGCTTCTGTCAAGGTTTATCGTATATCAGTTCACGCTTACCATCTATTCCATATTCACATTGATAGTCGGCTTCAGCGAATTCGGAGAAGACCTCAACAAAAAAGGTCTGATGATCTTTGTTCTTATCGGATTCGTTATAAATACCGCTGTGATAGTCGTTCTTATCGGAATCGCGGTATGGAAGAACGGAACTCTGAAAGCAGCAAACTGGTTCATTTCAGTTCTTGTAAAGCTTAGGTTATGCAAGAATCCTATGAAATGGCGTGTATACATATCACGTGAGGTGAACAAATTTCATACGAACTTCAAATTTCTGAAGAAAAACGTAAGCATCATCATCAGATCGTTCATATTGAATTTCATACAGCTCACTTTGTTCCTGAGTATCTCTTACCTTCTGTTCCTCGGTTTCGGACTTGAGGGAGCAAGCCTGCTTCAGATCATCTCCTATCAGGCATATGTGCTCATGATATCCTCGTTCATTCCGCTTCCGGGCGCTATGGGCGGTGCAGAGCTGGGATATACAGGATTTTTCGGTAATATCTTCGGTGAATATGTCAATGTATCCACAATGCTGTGGAGGATATTTACGTTCTATCTGCCAATAATCGTCGGACTGGTGTTCACCATGACTATGAAGAATCAGGGATACGAGGAGCCGACTGATATGGAGCTTAAAGAAAACATGTATAACATGGAAAAAGAAATTAATACAACATCAGAAAAATAAAAAGGAAGAAAAGACAATGGCTGATACAAGAAAAGAAATCGAAAGACGCCGCACCTTTGCGATAATCTCTCACCCTGACGCAGGTAAGACAACACTTACCGAAAAATTCCTGCTGTACGGAGGAGCTATAACCCTTGCAGGTGCTGTAAAGGGCAAGAAGAATGCCCGTCACGCAACATCCGACTGGATGGAGATCGAAAAGCAGAGAGGTATCTCTGTAACTTCATCGGTAATGCAGTTCAACTATGACGGCTACTGCATCAATATACTTGATACCCCGGGACATCAGGACTTCTCGGAGGATA
>JAGAKC010000199.1 GCA_017848155.1 Oscillospiraceae bacterium
AAGCCTTTGTCTTAAGCTGCTTCGTGATCCTCGCCAACAGGTTCGTTGCCTGCTCCTGACCGAACGCCTTTTCAAGTATCTCACGGGCGTAATCAACACCGCCCTCTGTAACTACCTTCTGTGTAAGACAAAGCTCATAGAACTCATTGAGGACCTCTTCCACCACCTCGATGGGCTGGTACTCAAGTCTGGCAAGCTCTACGGATACCGACTCGACCTCGTCATCGGCAAGGTGCTTGTATATGTGCGACGCATTCTCAGCGCCCATGGACGCCAGTACCAGCGCGATACGCTGCGCTGCGGGCAATCCTTCCTGTGAGCTATCTCTTCTTGCCATTGCGTTTCCTCCGTTGGATATCCTTTTATTCTTCTCTCAGCATGTTCTTGATGATGGAAGCCACGATCTCGGGATTTGTCTTTGCGAACTCGCTGATCTCCCTCTTGAGTATCGTTTCTCTGGAGTCCTTGCCTGCTTCCTCGGTAAGACTTGCAATGTTGAAGTCCACTTCCTCGGGCACGACAGGCTCCTGCGATGTGGCAGCAGCACTATACTGAGCATTGTTTGCGGCTGCAAGTGCAGCCTCCTGCTTGCGTCTTATCTTCTTCTTTCTGGAGCTGCTCATGAACAGCGACAGTATCAGCAGCAGTATCAGCAGCACGCCGAGTCCTATCACAACGAACAGCAGCAGATCACGGTATGTATCCACCTCGGAGGTGTATACGTTGACGCTTCCGTCGCCGCCGATGGAGGTGCCTGTATTGCTGCCCTTGAGAACGAACGGTGTGTTGTAAACGGACACGTTGTCAATTGTCGTTCCCGCAGCGTCTGCGACCATCTCCTCCAGCGCCTCACGGTCAGCCTCGGTCATGTTGGTCTGGTTTATCATAAGCGCTACGCTGAGTCTTTCGATGTCGTAGCCGTCCTTGTTCAGCTCTGTGGTGATGTTGGTTATGCTGTACTGGATCTCGTCCTTTTCGTAGTAGTAATCCTGACCCTCTTCACCGCCGATGTACTCGGGGTAATCAGGGGAGTTGTCACCGTTGTTGGTAACGCCGACAAGACCGCCGTCAACGTCAAGGTTTCCGCCCTTTGCCACGTGATCCTCGTGGTTCGCAACGCCTGTGTTTGTGCCGGGAACGGGAACGAACTCCTCGGAAACCACCTTCTTCTGGTCGTAGTCCAGGATAGCACTTACGTTGATGGCATAGCCGTTCTCGCCGTAAGCCTTTGTCAGCATGTCGCTGAGGTCCTCGTACAGAAGCTCCTCATACTCCTTCTGGAATCTGAGCCTGCGCTCCGCAACGTCAATGCCCGAGGGGTCTATCTCCCCGACATTGTCGTCCTCGGGATCCACCCAGTAATATGTATTTCCTGCCGTATCCATGATGGACACGTTTTCCTTGAGCAGGTTCTCCGCACTTACGGTCACGGCACGGTAGATACCACGTACCTCCTCATTGGAGAGGGACGCACCGCTCTTGAGCGCGAGAATTACAGAACAGCTGGACTCGCCCTTGCTGTCGATGATGACGTAGTCGGATGTTTCGGGAGTCGTGAGCGTAACAGTCGCCTTCTGCACCTTGTCAAGGCTTGCAAGAGAAGCGCCGATGCGTGTTTCCAGCTGCTGACGCTTTACCTCACGCTTGTCCGAATCGGTGGACCACAGGTCAACACCGTTGTTCCATATCTCGTAGTCTGTGGAGGATGTGGGGTAGCCCTGCATGTACATCTGCATACGCAGGTAGTCCACCTGATCCTCGGGAACTATGATGTCGCCGTCGTCCTCGATGGTGACATCGGTCACGCCAAGAGCCGTGATTGCAGCAGCGATCTGACCTGCCTCCTGCTCCTCGACGCCCGAAAACAGCACTGCCTTTCCTTTCTGGTTAAGGATTATCACCAGTACTATTATAATTGCGATCACCGCTATCGGAACAGTTATCAGCAGCACCTGTGCAACCTTTGTAAGTCCGCTGAACTTTTCCTTGACGGTAGTCACGGTATTTTTTATCTTTTCATTCATTAAAAAGTGACCTCCGGAGTAATTGCGCTTTTACGCAGTGATTACACCTGCATATTGATTATCGAATTGTAGGCGCTGAGAACTTCATTCTTTACCGTTACGAGCAGATCCACTGCAACAGACGCTTTCTGTATGTTTGCCTCGACCTGTGCGAGATCGTCGATATTGCCGAGCATAAGGTCGATAGCGTCACGGTCTACCTGCTCATTCGTTTCGATAACGTTGTTTACCATTCCCCTGAAAATATCGAGGAAGGACGCATCCTCAGTATTTATCGCTGCGATCTGCTTTTCGCCTGCATTCATGGAGGTCATCTTCTCCATCGGCGACATCACATTGAGCATTGCGATAGGTGTCATTTCCATTTCTATCTATCCTTTCCTGTCAGATCATCAGCCCTTGCCGATGTTCAGCGCCTTCTGCGCCATGGACTTTACCACCTCGAACACTGCGAGGTTCGCATCGTACATATTGGACGCTTCGATAGCGTCAAGCTGTTCAACCGCCACATCGACGTTGGATTCGTAAACGTATCCCATCTCGTCTGCAAGCGGATGCGTCGGGTCGTATACAGGCTCTGAAGGAGTTTCGTCCTCCACCACCTCACGCACCTCCACACCACGGTATTTTATGTACCTGTGGAAGTGAGCCTCACCCGTGCCGAGCTTCGTGCGGAGTATGCCCTTGAAGGTCTTGTCCTCACCGAATACCACCATCTGACGCTTGTATGCGTCCTCCTCCCTGGTGGCAACGTTATCGGCATTCGCAACGTTCTGCGAGATTATATCAAGTCTTAACCTCTCCGCAGTCATACCCGAGAGAGGAATGTTGAGCGAGCTTAAAAATGCCATATGTCAGCCCTCCGTTACTTTGTGGTCATGGCGCTTCTCATACGGGTGAAGTTGCCGTTCATCGAGTCGATAAGCGCATCGTACTGCAGCTGGGTCTTTGCAAGCTCCGCCTGCTGCGTGTCGTTGTCCACGTTATTGCGGTCAGCCTGATCTCTTGTTATGTAGTCCGTGACCACGCACTGGGAGAGATTCAGCTCCTGCTTTATAGTGCCGTTCTGACGAAGCTTTTCCTTAAGCACTCCGCCGAACTCAAGATATTTACAGTTATACTCAGGCGTATCCGCATTAGCGATATTCTGTGCGATTATCTGCTGCTTGTTCCAGAGTACGGACATGCCCTGCTCGATTATGCGGAACGCAGTGGTATCAAAAAGTGCCATATAATTCCCCTTCTTCTATAATGCAGACATTTCCACGAAGAAACATATCTTCCATATCGTGTCTGATGCGCCAGATACAGTAAAAAAATTACATTTTCACATGGCTATTCGTATTATAATTATACACCATTTAAACTGATATTGCAACTTTTTTTTGAAAAAACCCACGCAGACCATTCCAAAATTTTATTAAAAATTTCGGATATTTATTACAATTTGCACAGCTAATTTCAAGATAATGGAATAAAAAACGGCATTTCTGTGCACACTGCACAAAACCGCCAAACCAATTTCTACACTCCGATCAGGTCACCACTCCGCCAAAACAGAAAAAACGGCATCTGCACGATCGCAGACACCGTTCTTTCCGTTACAAATATGAGGGGAAATGAGGTCTATCGTATATCATCCGCCTGTTTCAAGAGGTATCACCTTATTGAACTCGGCGTACATCTCCTCTGCCACTGCGAAATCCTGCGGAGCGACATAAAGGGTCAGTATATCGTTGTATTTCATCGAGAACTCCATTACGGTGCCCTCATGCAGCAATGTAAGCTCATAGTAATCGCCCTCTGCACTGTCAGGCGGTATCATGGTGCCTGCGCCCGAAAACAGCTTTTCCGTCCTTTCATCGCCACGGGGGATGATAACGCAGCCGTAGTCCCTCACCGCCGCCTCGTTCATTGCGGCGATGATATCGCTCTGTCCATCGGTATACTCGTCCTCATACACGATCTCTGGAGCATAGAACATATCGCCACGCATATAGTCATAGTATTCCTGCACGGTAAAGGTAGTATCACCGCTCTTGTAGAACGCAAACACAGGGTCCTGTCCGACCACCTTGCTGTTGCCCGTGCGTGAGCCTTTCGTAAGGATGACCGTGCGGAAATCCTCAAGGTGCATCGTGGAGAGGTCAGCTCCGCTCTCGCCCTCAAGCAGGGCAAGCGTGTTCACACACCACGGGTACAGGGTCATGCGCCAGGTATATGTTTCAATTACCTCAGGCTCGTCGTGCGCCACATTCATGCAGTCAAGCTTTACCGACACCTTTAAGCTGCCCTGCTTGCCGAAAAGCTTGTCATAGTCCACAAGCTCCGCGTCCTTGCGGTACGCCTCACGCAGCTGCTCGCCAGTGATATCCACGTCATAGAGCCTGCTGTCATACTCACGCCTTACTGAGGTGATACGGTCTATCCGGTCAAGCTCCGCTTCGTATTCGTTGTAGAATGCCTCGGGAGATACCAGCATACGGACATACTTCTCATGCTGCTCCTGCGTTACGCAGTATCTTCTTGTGGAGCTCGTGCCGTCGCTCAGAGTGTAGTACAGGTTGATGTAATAATTATTCTCATAGCACCTCGGGCTGTTCAGAATATCACGGTGCACCTGTGTGACCACTTCGATATTCTCCTTTTCGCAGACCGTTCCCATGTGATTTTCCGTCCACGCAAAGGAGGTATTCACAAGAAATTCCACACTCGCTACCCCGTCGGCAGCCGGCACTCTGTCCCACATGCCTATACCGCCTGCGAGGAATATACCGATGCACAGCACCAGACTTCCGCCGAGTGCAGCAAGATACTTTACGCAGGTAAGCCAGAACTTTTTAAAGCCCTTGCCGCTGATAAGCTCCATCACCACGTATACGACGAAGGTGACGATGACCATTGCGACGACCGTGCCCTGCGATGTGTCCTGATAACCGCCGAACACATTGTCATACGTGCCGAAAACAGACGGCAGGATAAATATCGAGAACACCGTAACTATCGCAAATATCACCAGCGCAGGAAGTGCGGTCCTAACTCCGCGGAATACGAACGGCGAGCCTACACGCTCCGCACGTCTGTACCTGATGATGAGAAAGGCACCCGCAAAAAGCAGCAGCACTATCACCAGCGCAGGAACGAAGATACCTGCACGGAAAAGGGGAGTCTGCACGCTGTTATTGTAATACCTGCCGTACAGGAAGTACATCAGCGTCGTCCACAGCATACCAAGCGGCGAGGACACCGCCATCGTATCGGTGATGTTCGTGTTTCCGTCAAGACCTGACGACGAAAAGCCGTAGGAGCCTGATATCATAAGCAGCATGCACATGCCGTGAATAAGCGTCACCGCAAGCGACATGGCAAACGGGTATATCCTCGCTTCAGCCGCACGACCGCACAGCGACATAACGAAAAGCGACGACGCAATGAACATCACGCACACGAAGAAGCCCGTCCACATGAGCTGCGGACCTATCACCGTGAAGAGCGACGCAGTATGCTCGCTGCCCTCAAGCGCTGCGAAGTCCACCATATTATACAGCACCGTGGAGATGATTATAGCGATAAGATGCGGCAGCAGTACTCCCGTAAAGGTAGCAAGCAGGTCGCCGAAGAATCTTGTATCCCCCGATATCGGCAGGGAATAATCCATATCCACGACATTTTTCCTGTACAGCCAGCGGAAGCTCTTTGCCGTTATAAGATAGCTCATAAAGAACATCGCCGCCATCATAAGGAATCCCACGAATATCGAGGACTGGAATATATCGCTCAGCGTATCCACCGAATCAAGAGCGCCGTACCTCTGCGACGGCGGAAGCGACTGACGGTAAAGGTACGCATTGGTATAGGCGAGCATCGAGCCGCTGATAAAGGGATATGACAGCAGCGCAAAGATGGAATTGAGTATCATCATCGTGCGCAGGCTCTTAAGCTTGTGAAGATAATACGCACCGAATTTTGAGAAATTGACCGTGACCGCCTTAGTCACTTTTTTATCTGTCGAGCTTTGAGCTGTCATAGCCACGCACCTCCATTTCATATACGAATATCTCTTCAAGGCTAAGCGGCACCTCATCGTACAGCTTCGGCGAGAATACCTCGATACCGCTGCGGATAGCTTCACGGTCGCCCTTTGCGATGATGTGCGTCACGCTGCCCGTCGTTTCGATGTGAAGCACCTCAAAGCCGCTGAAGTTCTCCTTTGAAACAGGACGGTCAAAGGCGGTCTGTATCTTCACGACGCTGCCCTTTACATTGTCAAGCTCTCTGTCGAATACTACCTTTCCCGCATGCAGAAGTCCCACACGGTCGCAGAATTCGTCTATCTCACCGAGATTATGCGAGGAGAATATGACCGTAAGGCTGTTGTCCAGCATCGCATCTATAAGCATCTGCTTTACGATTATGCGCATCGTGGGGTCAAGACCGTCAAACGCCTCGTCAAGAAACAGATACGGCGTTTTGCAGGCTATTCCGCAGATAACGGCAGCCTGACGCTTCATGCCCTTTGAAAATGTATTCAGCTTCTTTTTCAGCGGAAGCTCCACCGCCGCATGAAGCTTATTGAAAAGCTCATCGGAAAAGCTGTTGTAGAAGCGCTTGTAGTATGCCCTCATATCCGCTAGGGTCATCTCGTTGAACTGTATCGTTTCATCGTTTATGAAGAAAACACGCTCCTTTACCGGCACATTGTCGTATACAGGCTGCCCGTCGATGAGCACCTCGCCCGAGCAGGGTCTGTAGATGCCCGAAAGCAGCCGCAGCAGCGTGGATTTACCTGCGCCGTTTGAGCCGAGCAGACCGTAGGCGCAGCCCTCGGGAATCGTGATGCTTACGCCGTCCAGAGCATTTTTGTCATCGAAACGCATCACTGCGTCCTTTATCTCTATCATACCTCTCCCCCGTTTCTGTCATCAGACCATATCTGTTTTACCGCATCCATGACCTCGTCGTATGTAACGCCGAAGCTCCTTGCGTTTTTAAGCTCCGCACTCAGCTTCTGCAGAGCCTGTACACGGAATACCTCCGTCGTCTGCGGCTGCGCCGAAACATAGCTCCCCTTTGCGGGCATCGAGTATATCAGCCCCGCGCTTTCAAGCTGGGCATATGCTTTCTGCACCGTATTGGGATTTATTCCGAGGCTTTTCGCCACCTCTCGCACCGCAGGCAGCTTTTCATCAGCCTTAAGCCTGCCCGATGCGATCAGCGCCGCAATTCCGCCGTACAGCTGCTCATATATCGGAGCCTTTCCTGACAGCTGTATATCAAACACGTTCCGACCTCCTTTTTATCTGTATCATGATCGTATTAACTGTACCATCTGTATTACTTGTTTTAGTACAGTTGTATTATATCACG
>JAGAKC010000200.1 GCA_017848155.1 Oscillospiraceae bacterium
CGCCACACGGTATTCCTTCCTGCTGGATTCGGTGAGCGAGGATGAAGCTGCGCAGCGGCTGCTTTCGGGAGCGGAGGACGCAGCCGATGTGTTCTTTTTCTCCTCTGACGATATCACGCAGCTTTCGGACAGGGGTATACTCATGCCGCTGGACAACAGCCGTGCGTGGATAGCACAGAACAACACCGCCCACTCCATCTCCGCTGCGGAGATATCGGGAAAGCTGTACGGTGTGCCCTGCTCGGTGGACGCAAATATCCTTTACTATGACCGCTCCGCACTTTCGGAAAATGATGTAAGGAGCCTGCGGCTGATACTGGAAAAGGACCTGCCCGACAAGCAGTATACCTATGCGATGGACCTCAGCGACGGCACGCAGATGTCAGGCTTCTTCACAGCGGCAGGCTGCAACGTGACAGGCGCAGATGACGGAAACGGTATAAGCAGCGAGCACGGTCTTGTTGCGGGAGAATATATGCTGCACCTTGCGGATGAGCATGCCGTTATACCGCTGTGCAGCGCCGCCGAGGTGCGAAAGCGCTTCGCCGACAGGAGCATAGCAGCTGCCGCAGCGCACGCCGAAAGCTTTGCGGAGATACAAAGCTCGCTTGGAAAGGACTTCGGAGCATCGGTGCTGCCCATGCTGACCATGCCCGACGGAAGCTCTGCGCAGCTGGGAAGTGCCGCTGTATACCGCCTGTGCGGAGTAAACGCAGCTACCCCTTATCCCCAGGAAGCAGAGCAGCTTGCACGGATGCTGTCCGACACGGATATACAGCGCAGGCGCCTTGAAAGGCTGTCCATGATACCCGTCGGACTGGAGCTTCTTAATGACAGCAGCCTTATAAAGCAATACCCTGCGGTCGCCGCCGTGGTGAGTCAGCTGGAATGCTGCCACACGCCAAAGACAGGCGGCTTCATAAAGCATGCGGCAGAGCTTGCAGCGGAGCTTACGGGAGATATGACGCTGAACGATCTTCGGAAAAAGCTGGGACGGTTTGCGCAGCTGGTGCTGTCCACAAAATAGACTGCGGCACTGCGATCGTTTAATATCTGAACTGTTTTTCGGCTTTTTGTGAAAAAGCGATAAAAAAAGTCCTTAACTGCTTGCAAAGATCAATGAAATGTGGTACAATAACCTTATGGCATTATTGCCGTTATTCTGACAGTACTGAAAGGAGTTTTTTAAAATGGGCTTTTTTGATGACGTTATCAACACCACCAAGAATGTTGCCGCTAATGCAGGCAAGAAGACAGACGAGGCTGTAAAGTTCTCCAAGCTCAAGATCAAGAAGAGCCAGATAAAGGGCGATATCAAGGTAAAGTTCGAGAAGCTCGGTTCTTCCGTATACCAGATGACAAAGTCCGGTGAAAAGGACAACGACGCTATTGACGCAAGCATCGCAGAGATCGATGAGTGCTACGAGAAGCTCTCCGAGATCGAAAAGCAGATCGACGAGCTCAAAAGCGAGGTAACTTGTGTTTCCTGCGGCGCAAAGACCAAGAACGACAACAACTTCTGCCCCAAGTGCGGCACAAAGCTTCCTGTACCCGAGGTAAAGGAAGAGCCTGCTGAAGAGGCTGCAGCTGAAGAAAAGCCTGCAGAGGCAGATGTGATCGTTGAGGAAAAAAAGGCTGACTGATGATCGGCGCATGAATTATCCGAACTGATATATCGGGGCGTGGCTATGGCTGCTCCCCGATTTTTTATGCAGGAAAATAAATTGATCTACTCCCCCTTGACGGGAGCACGGTTATTTTATATAATAGGTATAGCACTATGCAACTTTTATTTTCAAGAGGAGATAATATATGAAGCTCAGAAGATCGTTCTCGCTGCTGACAGCGGCAGTGATATGTACAGGCATGCTGTCGGGCTGTGCAGGAAAAACAGAGGAAAGCTCCGCAGTGGGGGGCGATACCTCCGTCACTATTACCGAAGCAAGCACCGCAGACCCCATCGACACAGAGATGACACCGCTTGAATTTACGGCAGGGATAAAGGTGGGCTGGAATCTCGGCAACACCCTCGACGCAACAGGCACAGGCCTTGACTCCGAAATGTCATGGGGAAATCCCAAGACCACAGAGGATATGATACTTAAGCTGAAGTCCGCAGGCTTCAACGCAGTGCGTATCCCCACCACGTGGGAAAAGCACATGGACGAGAGCTACACCATCGACGCAGCGTGGATGGCTCGTGTGCAGGAGATAGTCGACTACGCCTACGACAACGATATGTACGCTATCCTGAACATGCACCACGAGGAGTGGTACTACCCCGACAACGCAAACAAGGACGCCGCATCCGCACGGCTCGAAGCATGCTGGACGCAGATAGCGGAGCACTTCAGTGACTATGACGAGCGCCTTATATTCGAGGGCATGAACGAGCCGCGCTGGAAGAACACAAGCTTTGAATGGAACGGCGGAAACGACGAGGGCAGAGCGGTCGTGAACCATCTGAACAATGTTTTCGTGGACGCTGTAAGAGCCACAGGCGGCAACAACGAGCACCGCTTCCTTATGGTGTGTCCCTATGGCGCAAACAGCGGAGAGAGCGCACTTGCGGCGCTGGAGCTGCCCGACGACGACAGGCTGATCGTATCGGTGCACGCATATATCCCCTACGGCTTTGCACTGGCAGAAAACGGTACGACAAAATGGGTGGCTGACCGTGGAAACTGCACTACCGAAATAGACCAGCTGGCAGAGGTGCTGGACAGGCTGTTCATCAGCAAGGGCATAGCTGTCATCATCGGCGAAACAGGTGCACAGAACCGTGAAAACGAGGAGTTCCGCTGCAACTGGGCGGAGTACTACTTCGGAAAATTCGCAGAGATGGGTATTCCCTGCTTCTGGTGGGATAACGGCGCTTTCTTCAGCGGCGAGAAGTTCGGTCTGCTGGACCGCCGCCTGCTGCAGTTCAAATATCCCCTGCTTACCGAAAGCATAATGAAGGCTGTCTACGGCGAGGACGCAGACTTCGATATCCGTGACGAGAGCAAATGCGCATACAGCGGCTGCCTTAACGAAGTGGATGACCCCGGCACTGACGTGTACTGCAAGCTGCACGCCGCAGAGGACGCTGCCTGACCAGCGCAACGACATGAGGAGATAGAATATGACTTTATTTATGACAAAGATGACCTCGGTGCTGACGGCGCTGATGATGCTGCTTTCGGGCGGCAAGGGCGCTGTGGAGATGCTGGAATACGGCTCGGGCGTGGACAGTCCTGTGACATCGGAGGAGGAGATACTCTCCCCAACAGAGCTTTGCAAGGAGATAACCATCGGCTGGAACCTCGGAAACACCCTTGACGCAACAGGCGGAAGCGGTCTTTCCACGGAGACCTCATGGGGAAACCCCAAGGCGACAGAGGAGCTCATCCTCGCCGTGAAGAAGGCAGGCTTCAATGCGGTGCGCATCCCCACCACCTGGTACAAGCACATGGACGACGACTACAACATCGACAAGGAATGGATGGACAGGGTGCAGGAGGTCGTTGACTACGCATACGACAACGGAATGTACGTTATACTGAACTCCCACCACGAAAACTGGAACTACCCCTACGAGGACAATCTCGAAAAGGGAAAGAAGATACTGAACAAGCTGTGGACACAGGTCGCAGAGCGCTTCAGGGACTACGACCAGCGCCTTATCTTCGAGGGCATGAACGAGCCTCGCAAGGTCGGCACGACCTACGAATGGAACGGCGGCGACAAGGAGGGCAGACAGGTGGTGAACCGCTTCAACGAAGCGTTTATCGCCGCTGTAAGAGCCACAGGCGGAAACAACCTGACACGCTGCCTTATGATACCCACTTATGCCGCCACATCACAGGCACTGGACGGATTTACGGTACCTGACGACGACTACCTTATCGTGTCGATACACGCATATACTCCCTACAATTTCGCAATGGCGACAGGCGGAAAATGGGCGACAGATAATTTCAGCGAAAAAGACCCCAACAGCACGAATGAACTTAAATGGCTGTCCGATGAGCTTAACAAGCGCTTTGTCAGCAAGGGCATCGGCGCTGTCATCGGCGAGTGCGGTGCGACTGACAAGGGCAACCTTGACCAGCGCATCAACTGGGCACGCTACTTCCCCAAGGTATTCGGTCAGTACGATATCCCCGTATTCCTCTGGGACAACGGCGCTTTCGGCACGGGCGGCGAAAAGTACGGCCTTATCGACCGCTATACGCTCAAATGGAAGTACAAGGACTATATCAATGCGCTTGTAAAGTCAGCGGAAAATGCATGACCCACGGGGGTGAAGGGGCTTATCCCTCTCCCCCGTCTTTAGCGTAAAACAGGTAAACAGAAAACGGAGGACAGAGCTTTGCTGAAACTGGCAAGATATCTGAAGCATTTCAAGCTGCATGTGTCTTTGGGACCTGCATGCAAGCTGATAGAAGCTATATTTGAGCTTATCGTGCCGCTGGTAATGGCGGACATGATAGACAACGGCATAGCAAAAGGAAACGAGGGCGCTGTCTGGCAGGGCGGCGCAAAGCTGATATTCTTTGCGGTGTGCGGACTATCCTTTACACTGGTGTGTCAGTACATGGCGTCAGTGGCTTCACAGGGCGTCGGCACCATGCTTCGCCGTGACCTTTTCGCACACGTAAACACACTTTCCTACAAAGAGATAGACAAGGCAGGTACCCCTGCCCTCGTAACACGTATCGCAAACGACGTGAATCAGGTGCAGACGGCTGTTGCGATGCTGATTAGACTTGTGATAAGAGCGCCGTTTCTCGTTATCGGCGCAACGGTCATGGCAATGACCATCGACCTTAAGCTGTCGCTCATCTTCCTCGGGTCGATGGTGGCGATAATCCTTATCATGTTCCCGATAATGAAGATAACGGTAAAGCTGTTCAAGCGTCAGCAGAAGAGCCTTGACGGCATCTCACGCATAACCCGTGAGAATCTTTCGGGCGTGAGAGTGGTGCGTGCATTCGCACGTCAGGAGCACGAAAAGCAGCGCTTTGAGGACTCTGCGGAGGAATACCGTGAATTTGCGCTCAGAGCAGGCCGTATAAACGCTCTGCTGAATCCTGCGATATTCATAGTGGTGAACGCCGCATACCTGCTGATAGTGTATCTCGGCGGCTCGATGGTGTCCGCAGACGGACTTTCACAGGGTCAGGTCATCGCACTTGTAAACTACATGACCCAGATATCCCTTGCGCTGGTGGTGGTGGCAAACCTTGTGACCATCTTCACAAAGGCGGCTGCCTCCTCCGCACGTATCAACGAGGTATTCGACATGAAGCCGTCCGTTGTGGGCGCAGCCACAATGCCTAAGACCGACAGCAGCGCACCTGCGATAGAATTCAGGAATGTCAGCTTCTCCTACCTCGACAAGGACGGAGAAAGGTCGCTGGAAAACGTAAGCTTTTCCCTTGAAAAGGGAGATGTACTGGGCATAATCGGCGGTACAGGCTCGGGTAAATCGACTCTCGTGAACCTGCTGTCACGCTTCTATGACGCAACAGAGGGAAAGGTGCTGCTGTACGGTGCGGATGTACGTGACTACCCTGACGGGGAGCTTCGCAGGCTCATCGGAATAGTGCCGCAGAAGACCGAGCTTTTAAGCGGCACTCTGCGTGAAAACATGACCATGGGCAGGACGGATATCACCGATGAAAGGATATTAAGGGCGCTGGAGATAGCGCAGGCAAAGGAATTCACCGACGCACTCGAAAACGGACTTGACGCACGTGTGCTTGCGGGAGGAAAGAACTTCTCGGGCGGTCAGAAGCAGCGCCTTGCCATAGCGAGAGCCATCGCAAAATCGCCCGATATACTGATACTGGACGACAGCTCAAGTGCGCTGGACTATGCGACCGACGCAAAGCTCCGACAGGCGCTGAAGGGGCTTTCGGGCATGACCACCGTGATAGTTTCACAAAGAGCAAACAGCATCCGTCATGCGGATAAGATAATCGTACTGGACGACGGTAAGGTGTCGGGCATCGGCACTCACGCAGAGCTTCTGAGAGAATGCGACGTATACCGTGAGATATGCCTTACCCAGTACACCGAGGACGAGCTTCGTGAGCAGGAAAAGGAGGGATGACGCATGGCAGCACAAAAGCCTGAAAAGGGTGCGCTGATGCGTATCCTGAAATATGTAAAGCCGCAGCTCTGGCTGGTGGCGGTGGCAGTGATATGCGCCGCAGCAAGCGTGCTGCTGTCACTGTACACCACAGTGCTCGTGGGAAATGCAGTGGACTGCATAACTCCCCGTGGTGCGGATTTTGACAAAATGACCCCGATACTGATAGCCATTGCGGTGATAATTCCGCTGGTTGCGCTGTTTCAGTGGCTGATGTACTTCTGCACGAATGCCATAACTCACCGCACGGTAAAGGCGCTTCGCACCGACGCTTTTGCACGGATACAGAAGCTGCCGCTGTCCTACATCGACGTGACCTCGCACGGCGACATCATAAGCCGTGTGGTAAACGATGTGGACGCAGTTTCCGACGGTCTGCTCCAGGGCTTTCAGCAGCTGTTTACGGGCATCGTGACGATAGTCGGCACGCTGTGCTTCATGCTTTCGCTGAATCTGGAGATAACGCTCGTGGTAGTTGTCCTGACCCCTGTTTCCTTTGTGGTGGCAGCGGTGATTTCAAAGCTGTGCTTCAACAAATTCCGTGAGCAGTCCGCACTCAAGGGCGAGCTTACAGGCTGCATCGACGAGCATATCGGCAATCAGAAGCTGGTAAAGGCTTTCGGCTACGAGGGCACAGCAAAGGACAGATTCAACGATATCAACGAGCGGCTGAATGTCTGCGGCAGACGTGCGCAGTTTTACTCCGCCCTCACAAACCCCTGTACACGCTTCGTAAACTCACTTGTATACGCAGGCGTGGGAGTTTTCGGCGCACTGCGTGTGCTGTCCTCCGCACACGGCTTCACGGTGGGCGGACTTTCCTGCTTCCTGCAATACGCAAACCAGTATACAAAGCCGTTTAACGAGATATCGGGTGTAGTTACGGAGCTGCAGAATGCGATAGCCTCGGCAGGACGTATATTCGAGCTTATCGACCGTCCCGCGGAAGCCTCGGACGAGGGCGCAAAGGAGCTTACGAGCTGCGACGGCAGAGTGGAGCTTGACAACGTGTCCTTCTCCTACCTGCCCGAAAAGCCGCTTATCGAGGGGCTTGACCTCAATGTAAAGAGCGGTCAGCATATCGCCATAGTAGGTCCCACGGGCTGCGGAAAGACCACGCTCATAAACCTGCTTATGCGGTTTTACGACGTGGTAGGCGGCGAGATACGTGTAAGCGGCGACCCGATAAGCTCCCTCACACGCAGCAGCCTGCGCAGGAGCTTCGGTATCGTGCTGCAGGAAACATGGCTCTTCAAGGGCACTGTGCGTGACAACATCGCCTACGGCAAGCCTGACGCAACGCCTGACGAGGTCATGCAGGCCGCAAAGGCTGCGCATGCGCACAGCTTCATCAAAAGGCTGCCGCAGGGCTACGACACCGTGATAACAGACGGCGGCGACCTGTCACAGGGACAGAAGCAGCTGCTTAGCATCGCACGAGTAATGCTGACCCTGCCGCCTATGCTGATACTGGATGAAGCTACCTCCAGCATCGACACACGCACCGAAATGAAGATACAAAGCGCCTTTGACCGCATGATGCAGGGCAGGACCAGCTTCGTTGTGGCGCACAGGCTATCCACCATACGTGAGGCGGACTGCATCCTCGTCATGAAGTCAGGCCACATCGTGGAGCAGGGCACCCACTCCGAGCTTATGCAGAAAGGCGGCTTCTACGCCGAGCTTATCAACAGCAGGCAGGACGCAGGAGGAGAACAATAAACAAATTGAATATTGAATAATGAATAGTGAATA
>JAGAKC010000201.1 GCA_017848155.1 Oscillospiraceae bacterium
ATCAACTATGTATTCGGTCACACAGGTACTTTTATATGGAACCCTATGTCATCTCCCAGTATATGGCATGAAAAGAATCTTATCGGTATCGACTGCGGATGCGCTGTAAAGCAGGGTTTCCAGCATCCTATGATAGGTATGGTAAAAGGCAGACTTGGCTGTATCAGACTTGAGGACATGAAATGCTTCTACTCCGAAGAAAAGAGGAAAAGCACAAAGGGCAGTATCGTTTCTGCATTTGCACATTAAATCTTCTGCTTTACAAAACGCCGTAAATGTACTATACTAATATCATACACGACAATTAAAGGAGTGACAGTATATGCCTTTTAACATTATAAGAGCAGATATCACCACTGTTGCGGTCGATGCAGTAGTCAATGCCGCCAATGAGTCCCTGCTTGGTGGCAGCGGAGTTGACGGAGCTATTCACAAGGCAGCAGGAAAGCAGCTTCTGGAGGAATGTAAAACGCTCGGCGGATGTAAGACAGGTGAAGCAAAGATCACCAGAGGCTACAATATGCCCTGTAAATACATAATCCACACGGTTGGTCCGATATGGCGTACAGGGAATGATCATGAGAAAATACAGCTTTACTCCTGCTACAAGAATTCACTGGAGCTTGCGGTAAAGTATAAGTGTGAATCTGTTGCGTTTCCGCTGATCTCAAGCGGCGCTTATGGATGTCCGAAAGCAACTGCTCTTGAAATAGCGCGGAAAGCTATCCTTAAATTCTTAGAAACACACGAGCTTGACGTGACACTGGTAGTATTCGATAGGGAGTCTTTCAGCGTAAGCAGCAAGGTCGGCACAGAAATTGAGAGCCTGATCGACGATCTGTATGCCGAGGAGCACTTCCCCGCTCACGAGGCAAAGGAGATGTCCGAGCTGAATCGGATATGTACTGCCCCTTATGTTCCCGAAAAAGAGAAACGCAGGAAACCTGAATATCCTTCTGCGATAAGCATGAGCAGTATTGCAGGGCGACTGGACAAGCAGAATATCACGTTTTCAGGCAGACTGATGCAGATGATCGACGAAAGATCTCTGAAAGATTCAGATGTATACAAGGCTGCAAATATCAGCAAGCAGCTGTTCTCCAAGATACGATCCGACAAAAACTATCATCCCCAGAAGAACACTGTCCTCGCCTTTGCGGTGGCTCTGAAGCTTACTCTTGCGGAAACAGATGAACTGCTGAAATACGCAGGATATATACTCACAACAAACGACAGGACTGACATAATCGTGTCCTATTTCATTGAAAAGCACCGATACAACATCTACGAAATAAACGAGGTGCTTTTCAAATATGACCTGACGCTACTGGGGCGCAAATAATTAATAAGCGGCAAGACCACTTCCTGACTCACACAGGGGTGGTCTTTCTTCGTTATTCAAGTATTGAAAACCATAAAAAGGAGAGTAAAAAGGGGATTTTTATTCTGCTTATATAACTTTGAATTGTGGATTGTAGCTATGATATAATCAGAAAAAAGGAGGTTTTTGTCGAAATGAGCATAACAGATGACAATAGCATGAACCTTAATATGCTGGACGAAAAAGGAGTATATGAGGCTTTCAATGTTGATGGCAACGAAGCAGAAGCTTTAACTGACAGCTACTTTGAGCTGTATCAGCTGCTTGGAGCAGAAGCAATGCTGAAACTATACAAGCACTATCACGGCGACAAGATAGACTGTCCAATGAAACTCTACCGCGCGGAGTACATAGCAGATCTTGCAAAGCACGCTAATGACAGACGCCAGCGAGCAGGCATCGCAAGGGCTGCGGGGTATTCTCTGAAGTTCATTGAGAGTGTGCTTCAGAAGCGGAAGAAAGAGGAGTAGATTGGCGCTGCAAATAGCTTCATGTCACAAAATGTGCACTATTACTAATTATTTTCAAAAAAAGTGTTGATTTTTGTCGAATTATGTGATATAATTATAACATCAACTTGAAATACGGTTGATTGGAGGATTATCTATGGGCAAGAAAAAGCTGAAGCGGATACCTTCCGATCTGGTATCCTATATCCAGATCGAGACCGAAGCTATCCGTGATTCCAACGATAAGATGATGATCTCATCCTACTGTATCAGTTATCTTGACAAGGTGAACTGGTACATCGATCTGCTTGAAGTCGGCACGGAAAAGTATATCGTTCCACACAGTCTTGCACATCTCCAGATGGTACGAAATCAGCTTATGTCATGCCACAAAGAGATCATGGCGGTTAAGATCGTCAGACCCGGCGACAGGCCTATTGTTGATATCAAATATCCGAAAGGGTTTGAGGGGTGATAAGAAATATAACAATATTTGTATGCATTCTATTTAAGGAGGTGAAAGTATGATTAAAGTTATACCTTTTGCTTTAGGTGCGATCGCAATAGGTGCACTGGTTGCTTGGTTATTTAATAACGGTAAAAAATCAAAGAATTTTGAACAGATCTATGCCAGCACATTTACTTTAGAACAAGCTAAAAAATGGGTCAAAGATCAAGCTTCTGCTGATCCAAGTGTTAAAAAAATCACCATCGTAAAGTTTAACAAATTGGTGGAAGAAGTATCATCTGCGACATCATTGCTTGAGAGCCTTGATATTCCGCAGGATGAGTCCGACCGTTATCTTGCTATGGTAACTATTGATGAGAAAAGCAAAATAGATATAAAACTTCTAGTACATTTCGACACGCTGGACGAAGCGCTTGAAGAATTCTTGGGTAACGAAGGCATGGTAGTAATAAATTGTTAATCGGAGGAAAAAATGCTTTTAGGTCTTTTAGGAAGAGCTATTCTTGCAGCGGCGGCAGTAGCAGCTGTAGCCGCCATTGTAATAGTAATCCACGGAATGATCACACCGGATAAACTAAGGCGCAAGCTTAAAGAAAATGGTGTGAAAGATGCTTTGGTAAAAGCTATTGATGAATGCAATAATGTCATATCGCTCGAGGAGCTGGAAAGCGATAGAACGATTGAAGTACGTGGAGATAGTATTGATGATTGCATTGAAGAATATGACACTATCTATGTATATTAACAGAAAGGAAGTAATTCTATGGAAAACCAGTACCCTAACAACACTCCAAATAAAGATCCGGGCTTTATGGACATTCTTAACATGCCCGTTGATCAGGCGTTTGCTGAGATAGTAAAAATTGGAGGTAAAGCCGTCAGAGGGATAAAACAGAAAGCGGAAGATACGTTTCAGCAGATTGCTGATGAGGAATACCTCAAAGTGTGTCGTCCTGTTTTAACGATGCAGGATTGTGTTACATGGCTGAATATGCAGAAAGCAAATTATCCTCAGGCAGCATATTTCTTTGTCTATGCCGAACAGAATTCAGCACCCAGAAACGAGAACGATCTTTATTCAGTTGCAATTGCACTTGTTGATAAAGACAAAAAAGCGATTCCTGTATCATACATAAAAAAGACCAGCTTATTTTCTTCTGCCGCTCCTAAAAATCAGGAGATCGTATGTATG
>JAGAKC010000202.1 GCA_017848155.1 Oscillospiraceae bacterium
CAGAAGCAGCAATCGATATCCTGTCTGGAGTTAGCATGCATCTGAAGGATACGACCCATACGCTCGTTCTTGTCCTTTGTAGCATTGAGAACTGTAGCACCAGCCTCAACTATGCCGGAATAAACTCTGAAGAAGCAGAGCTTACCAACGAACGGGTCTGTAGCGATCTTGAATGCAAGAGCGGAGAAGGGCTCGTTATCGCCGGCCTTTCTCTCAACCTCTTCGCCTGTATCCGGAACAACGCCCTTGATAGCAGGGATGTCGAGGGGAGAGGGCATGAAGTCGATAACTGCGTCGAGCAGCTTCTGTACACCCTTGTTTCTGTAAGAAGTACCGCAAACAACAGGAACGAACTTGTTTTCGATGGTACCCTTTCTGATGGCAGCCTTGATCTCCTCAATGGTGAAGTCCTCACCCTCGGTCTCAAAGTATCTTTCCATCAGATCATCATCAAGCTCTGCAACCTTTTCGAGCAGGTTACGTCTGTACTCCTTAGCCTTTTCGAGCATGTCAGCGGGGATCTCCTCCACGCGCATGTCCTTACCAAGGTCATCGTAGTAAACGTCAGCATTCATCTCGATAAGGTCGATAATGCCTCTGAAGTCCGCCTCAGCGCCGATAGGCAGCTGGATCGGAACAGCATTACACTTGAGTCTGTCGTGCATCATTCCGACAACACGATAGAAGTCGGCACCCATAATATCCATCTTGTTGATGTATGCCATTCTGGGAACCTTGTAGTTATCTGCCTGACGCCATACTGTTTCAGACTGAGGCTCTACACCGCCCTTTGCACATAAAACAGTAACGGAACCGTCGAGGACTCTAAGGGAACGCTCAACCTCAACTGTGAAGTCAACGTGTCCGGGAGTATCGATGATGTTGATTCTGTGTGTGTTTGCCTTTGCCGCTGCGGGATCATTGTGATACTTGGAGTGAGCCCAGAAACAAGTGGTTGCAGCAGATGTAATGGTGATACCTCTCTCCTGCTCCTGAGCCATCCAGTCCATTGTCGCACCGCCATCGTGAGTTTCACCCATCTTGTGGTTTACACCTGTGTAGAACAGGATACGCTCTGTCGTGGTGGTCTTACCTGCGTCAATGTGCGCCATGATACCAATATTACGGGTCATTTCGAGAGTTACGTCTCTTTTCATAAGTTCCTCCGTAATTCTTGGGTATGACCGCAGCGCTATGCTGCGATCACATCCATCTGATTCTTATTACCACTTGTAGTGAGCGAAAGCCTTGTTAGCTTCTGCCATCTTATGAGTATCGTCACGCTTCTTGCAGGAGCCGCCCTGACCGTTGAGTGCGTCAAGGATCTCGTTTGCAAGTCTTTCCTTCATTGTCTTTTCGTTACGCTCGCGGCTGTACTTGGTGATCCATCTCAGTCCGAGTGTACGTCTTCTGTCGGGGCGAACCTCCATAGGAACCTGGTATGTTGCACCGCCGACACGGCGAGCCTTAACCTCGAGCTGGGGCATGATATTCTCCATTGCCTCCTCGAAAGCTTCAAGAGCATCCTTGCCTGTCTTCTCAGCAACGATCTCAAATGCGCCGTATACAATCTTCTGGGCTACGCCCTTCTTTCCGTCGAGCATGATGTTGTTGATAAGTCTTGTTACCAGCTCGGAACCGTACATAGGATCCGGCAGAACCTCACGCTTCGGAACATTACCTCTTCTTGGCACTTTACTTCCCTCCTTCATAAAAAATGAAAATCATAGGTACTCGAAAGCATAACTTCCGCCGTCCAAACAGAGGCAATTATCTAGAAAATAATGCCTTGCCTGACAGCATAATGTTATTGATTACGCTTTCTTTCCAGCCTTCGGACGCTTAGCACCGTACTTGGAGCGTCCCTGCATTCTCTTGTCTACACCCTGTGCGTCGAGTGTACCACGGATGATGTGGTAACGTACACCAGGGAGGTCCTTAACACGGCCGCCTCTGATGAGTACAACAGAGTGTTCCTGCAGTTTGTGTCCGATACCGGGAATGTAAGCAGTAACCTCAAAGCCGTTGGAAAGTCTTACTCTGGCGATCTTTCTCATAGCAGAGTTAGGCTTCTTAGGAGTGCTTGTACGAACTGCTGTGCAAACGCCTCTCTTCTGGGGAGAGTGCTGCTCGATCTCCTGCTTGTGCAGTGTGTTCATACCCTTCTGAAGAGCAGGTGACTTGGACTTCTTAACTGCTACTTCACGTCCCTTGCGGACAAGCTGATTAAAGGTTGGCATTATTTCACCTCCATTAAAATATCATGTGATCTAGTATTGTCATTTTGCACAGAAAAATTCATTTCTGCGACGGAAGTATATACTACCCCCGACTACACTAGCACACATTTATATATTTTAAAACAAAAAACGGTGTTTGTCAAGTCCTTTGCGGGAACTTTGTAGCAAACACCGTTTCAAAATTACATGTGTATTCAGTTTTTGTGCACTTTTACCTAAACGCCTTTCATCTGTTCAGGAATACACATATTACATTGCTTCACTGTCTGCGGACTCTGTGTCCTCCGCAGCTGCATCCTCGGTCTTTTCTTCCTCAACTGCAAGGCCTGTACCTGCGGGAATGAGCTTACCG
>JAGAKC010000203.1 GCA_017848155.1 Oscillospiraceae bacterium
CCTTGACCTGCTGTGCGACATAAACAGGAGCACAAAGGCTGTGGTGCAGATGACGCTGACCACTGTGGACGAAGCGCTGTGCCGCATCGTCGAGCCGAACGTGTGCACCACCGCACGCCGCTTCGAGGTGCTGTGCGAGCTGAAAAGGGCAGGAATACCAACTGTTGTGTGGTTCTGTCCCGTGCTGCCTTTTCTGAACGATACGGAGGAGAATGTGCTGGGGATAGTTGACTATGCCGCACGTGCAGGCTGCCGTGGCATCATCAGCTTCGGCATGGGAATGACGCTGCGTGACGGGGACAGGGAGTACTACTACCGTGCCCTTGACAGGCATTTCCCCGGGCTTTCCGAAAGATACGGCAGGCTGTACGGGATGAGCTACGAGCTGCGCTCCCCGAATGGCGGCAGGCTGTGGCAGGTGTTCACCGCCGCCTGCGAAAAGGCAGGGCTTGAGTACTACAGCAACAGGCTCTTCGCATATCTCCACGAGTTTCCCGAGCCGCAGCAGCTGTCCCTCTGGTAATTGCGGCAATTATCTTAAAAATTTCCCAAACCCCTTGAAAACAATGAAAAAGTGTTATATAATATTATATAGATGTTTCATCATGAATTGATATTATATAAATCTCCATAGAAAGGGTTGTGCAAAATGCTTAATGAAAAGGTAACTATCTCGGTATGCGGCTCGTCCTACAGATTAAAGACGGACAATGCGCAGCAGCTTCTTAATGATGCGGCTGAGGTGGAGAAGCGCATTTCAAACTATTGCAGGAGCATCGACTACATCGAAAAGGCGGATGCGGCGGTATTCACGTCGCTTGACCTTATGACGGATATACATACGCTTGCGGCGGAGCTTTCCGCTGCGAAAAAGGATATCGCCCAGCTTAAGAATGCGGCGGAGCAGGGCGCTGCCGCCATCGAGGAGAATAAGGCGCTGAAGGCCGCCAATTCCGAGCTTAAAAAGGAGAGCGACCAGCTTTCGGAGCTTAGAAAAAAGGTGGAGGTGCTGGAGCAGAAGGAGCTTCTGCTGACGGAGGACCTCAAAAAGGCACAGGAGAGCGCAAAGGATGCGGAGAAGCTGCGCAGTGAGGCGGAGAGCCTTGCGAAAAAGAACGAGCTTCTGTCGCAGGAGGCAAAGGACGCTGCGGCTAAGATAAGCGAGAATAAGGCGAAGCTTGACGAAGCTGCAAAGTCCGTGGAGCAGCTCACAAAGGACAATGCGAAGCTGAAAAAGGATGCGGACGAGGCTGAAAAGCTGATGGAGGAGAATATAAAGCTCTCCGAGGAGCTTAAAAAGTCGGGCGGAAAGAGCGCAGAGCAGCAGAAAAAGGCAGAGGAGCGCATAAAGCAGCTTGAAGCGGACAACGCTAAGCTGAAGAAGGACGGCGAGAAGTCCGACGCAGGCACAAAGGCGCTGAATGAAAAGATAGCCGAGCTTAACGAAAAGGTGAAGAATTTCGAGGAAGCATGCGGCAGTGCGGCTTCACGTGCGGACTCCCTCGAAAAGGAGAATAAGGAGCTGCGTGAGAAGTACGGGCAGCTTGAAAAGGACGGCGAGAGCGTAAAGCAGCAGCTCAGAGCCAGCGCTGACAAGGTGGCGCAGCTGACCGAAAAGGCTGACAGGTACGAGGAGCTTATGGTGAAATACTCCCAGACCGAGAGCGAGAATGCGGCGCTGAAGGCGCTGTCGGAGAGCGTGCGTGAAACTGCGGACAAGCTCACGGCGGCTGAAAAGGAGCTTTCGGAGCTTAAGGCCAGGGCGGAGGAGCTTGAGAAGGACAACAGGGAGCTTAAGCGCACCAATTCGTCCCTCAACAGTCAGCTCAACGAAATGCTGGAGGATGGACAGCTTACATTATGACAGAGATATTATCGCCATGCGGAAGCATGGAAAGTCTTGCGGCGGCGCTGGGTACAGGCGCCGACGCAGTCTACGTTGGAATGAAGCAGTTTTCGGCGCGTAAAAACGCCGAAAATTTTTCTGTAGAGGAGCTTAAAGCGGCGTGCGACGAGTGCCACCGCAGAGGAGTAAGGCTGTACGTGACGCTGAATACGCTGATGTACGACAGCGAGGCGGAGGAATTTGCGCAATGCGTGAAGCAGGCGGCTCAGTGCGGCGCTGACGGGCTCATCGTGCAGGACTTAGGCGCTGCGGAGATAGCGAGGGCGGTCTGTCCCGAAATGCCGCTGCATGCGTCGACGCAGATGACGTTAAACAGCGTCTGCGGCGTCAGGGCTGCGGAGCAGTGCGGCTTTGTGCGTGTGGTGCTGGGACGTGAGCTTTCCGAAGCGCAGATACGAAGGATAAAGGAGAGCACCACGGCGGAGCTTGA
The DNA here is from genome assembly GCA_017848155.1 of Oscillospiraceae bacterium. Classification (GTDB taxonomy): domain Bacteria; phylum Bacillota; class Clostridia; order Oscillospirales; family Ruminococcaceae; genus CAG-115. The sequence continues at coordinate 2,337 of JAGAKC010000203.1, forward strand.
GGTATTCGTGCACGGAGCGCTGTGCGTTTCCATAAGCGGTCAGTGCTACATGAGCAGCATCTTCGGCGGCAGGAGCGGCAACCGTGGACTCTGTGCGCAGCCGTGCAGGCTGGATTTCACCTGCGGGGACCGCCACAACGTCATCTCGCTTAAGGACAACGGACTTGTCCCGTATCTTCCGCAGCTTCGTGACATGGGGATATCGTCCTTCAAGATAGAGGGCAGGATGAAGCGCCCCGAGTATGTTGCGTGCGCCACGGATGCGTGCTATAAAACGCTTTGCGGCGGCGACTACGACAGGAAGCGCCTGAGCGGTATCTTTTCACGGGGCGGACTTACGGACGGCTACTTCACGGGCAGCATGGCTGACATGCAGGGCATCCGCTCGAAGGAGGACGTGGATAACAGCGCAAAGGCGCTGTCGGGAATAAAAGCGCTGTACAAGGACGAGCTGCCACGGCTTGCGGTGGACATCCACGTGACGGCGGAATCGGGTCAGCCGCTCCACGCTTCGGCACGGTGCGGCGGCGCATATGCCTCGGTCACGGGCGCAGTGCCTGCGGTGGCGGAAAAGGCTGCCGCCACGGAGGACAGTATCACGGAGCGCATGGGAAAGCTGGGCGGCACACCGTTTTTTGCAGGCGAGCTTTCCGCCGACGTGGACGAGGGACTTTTCATACCTGCGGCGGAGCTTAATCAGCTGCGGCGGTCGCTGTGCGAGGAGCTTTCAAGGCAGGTGACGGAGCGGAATACTCCTCACTACACCGTGGGAGCCATGCCGCCGCTGCCCGAAAACGACCGCAGGACGGGGACGCTGAAATACCGTGCGGAGGTGGCGACGTCGGAGCAGCTTTCAGAAGCGCTGTCGCTGCCGTTTGAGCTTGTTTATGCGCCGATGAAGCTGTTAAGCGACCGCACCCCTCACAGGGACAGGGTGGCTGTGCTGCCGCCGCTGTTTCTCGGCGACTGCGAGGACGAGGTGAGGGCACAGCTGCGGGGGCTTAAGGCATGCGGCTTCACGAAGGGAGTTGCGCACACTCTGGGGCACGTGCAGCTGCTGAAAGAGGAGGGCTACGAGATCCTCGGCGGCTACAGGCTCAACGTTATAAAC
>JAGAKC010000204.1 GCA_017848155.1 Oscillospiraceae bacterium
AGAACACGACGCTCGTTTTCGTGGGCGACGGAATGAACGACGCACCTGCGCTGGCACGTGCGGATGTGGGTATCGCAATGGGCGGACTTGGGTCTGACGCAGCTATCGAAGCTGCGGATATCGTGCTCATGAACGACAACATAGAAAAGCTCCCCGTTGCGGTGAAAATAGCAAAGAAAACGCACTCCATCGTTATGCAGAACATCATTTTTGCACTTTCTGTAAAGGTGCTGGTGCTCCTCCTGTCCACATTCGGCTTTGCCAACATGTGGGCGGCAGTATTCGCCGATGTAGGCGTATCGGTCATAGCCATCATAAATGCCATGAGAGCAATGAGATCCTGACAAAAAACAGATCCCATACGAAATCGTATGGGATCATTGTTATTTTATTGATGGATCTTAACCCTGCATTTCCTCAAGCGTATCGTTCAGCTCCTCAAGAGCGTCATTCAACTCGTCGATAGCGTCGGATATCGAATCCTGTACGCTTTCAATACCGTCCTGAACGATCTCCTCTATATCGTCAGCCGACAGATGCGGATTGCTTGCCAGTACACTCTTGAGCTGCTCACGGAACTCAACGATATCAAAGTTGTTCAGCGCTTCAAGCGAAGCGTTTATTCCCATTATAGGACCGCTCAGCGCAGATGCGTCGTCCGCCACAGCCCGATCGCCCGAAAAGCTCTGCTGTACATTCTGCCTGTTTTCACCGTAAGCCTGCTCCATTTTCGCAGTACTGTACCACGTGTTCGTAGGCCAGCCGTCGCCGAAAACTATGTTGTGCCTCTGCGGACGATAACGCTCATAAGGATCGACCGTATCTGGAATGTCGGCATATTCCGCCGCATCCTTTGCGTTCATCACCGTCATGTAGGCTCTCTGAGCAATAAACTTCAGCTGAGTATACTCGTTGTCGCCTGTACGGAAAGGGATCTCGTAAAGCTCCCAGCCGTTCACCTTTCTGATAGGCTTGATAAAATTGCGGTTGAGATTGTATGTGTAGCGGTTTTCATAGTCGCTGTTGAACATGATCTCAAACCGACACACCTCACTGTTATTGTCGTTCTCGCCGCCGTTAAGCCAGAATGTAAAGGTGTTCAGTGTGTTTTTGGGCAGAGTGAGCGTCCTCGAGATGATCTCGGTCCAGTCCCAGCCCCAGTTGCCTATCATATAAGCCTCGCTTATGATGCCGTCAGGCCCCTGCATAAACAAGCGACTGCCGACATTGTTCTTACAGTCCTTGTTGAAGCTCCACTCACGTGCATCAAAATACAGTCTGTTTACAGGCTCTGCTGCCTTATCCTTTGCAAGGTCAATACTTATATTCTTATCCATCTTTATTTCCTCCGTAAATGTAGTTACGTCGGACACAATAAGACGAATATCACAGTCGTTCACAAATTGCGCCCGACCTTTTCTGACAAGACCCCTTGCCCTTTTCGGGTAGGTAGTGCCTATCATCTCACCGTCCGCGGAATATATGCGGACCGTCTGCTTCGCATGTGCGTCGTTTTTTGTCATGGGTGTCCTCCCCTCAGTGCGAAACTGTTATTATATGCCGTTTTTTGTTATGGGTGCCGTCCCCGTAATTATTCTAGCACATATATGCGCTTCTGTCAATCGCCTTTTTTCTTTTTTATAAGCACAAGGCAAGCTGCCGCAGATATAAAGGCAGCAACAGCTGCACCGCTGTCCGTTATACCCGTATCGGGTGAGCTTTCGGAATAAGCATATACAGGCTCGCCCACACCTTTAAGGCGAGGATATTCTCCGACCGCCTGCATACCGTCAGGCGCTGTCACCTTGTCCGAAACATCGAGGCTTCCCCTCTGCCATATGTTCTCATCAAGCTCTGCGAAATACTCATCAGATCCTGCTCCGTCGCACATCTGCCGCACCGTAAGACCTGTGCCGTCACTGTCCTCACAGAACTCCTGTCCACTTACATAATAACAATCGCTAATAGTCGTAACACTTCCATCCAGCGGCGTAAACCTGCAGGCTATGGGATAAGGCTCGGAAAATACCACCGCTCCCACATTAACACAGCTTTGTATCTGTCCTCCGTCAATAAGACCGCAGATACCGCCTGCATCCGCACTGAAGCCGTACACTGCGCCCGAATTGAAGCAGTTATCTATCACCGCCTGTGACTCCTTGTTCATACCACAGATACCGCCGCTGTTGGTATCAGCTTTTACAGTTCCGGCATTTGCGCACCGTGATATCCTGCCCGTGCCGGAATTAACTCCGCATATACCGCCGCCCCACCATGTGGCATATACATAACAGTCACTGTAGCAGCCCTCAATGACACCCATCCTGTTATATCCGCATACAGCCGCCGTGCGCCGACCGCCCCTCACCGAGCCGTCCACGACGTTTACATTACTGATGGTTCCCGTATTGTAACCAAAAAGACCGACATGACCCTCTGCCGTTGATATGTACAGACCCGATACAGTATACCCGTTTCCGTCAAAAGTACCCGAGAAATAGCTCCGCTCTCTGCCGATAGGCGTCCAGTAATTTGCACTGCTCTTATCACCGTCATAAGCTCCGTATTCATTGAAGCTGCCGCTGTTCAGCCTGATATCACAACCGAGCCTTACCGTCCGACCATTAAAGCTGTTTCCGTCGTTTACGAGCTGCGCAAGACCTGCCAGCTGCTCTGCGGTGTACAGTGTAAACTCCGTCACCTCCTCATCATACCATGACATATCCGCTGCACCGCTCCACACAGCGGAAGCATCCTGCTCCGCCGAGGCAGGTACACATGCCATTACCGTCATTATCAATACCACGACCAGCTTTGCCGCCCATTTCATACTATCGCCCCTTTTCATATATGTGTTATACCATGACCGCAAAGCGAAGCTTTGCAAGCTGCGCAAGCAGCGTTGCCACACGAGCGGCAGGTCAGCCGTTCAATGAAAACAGCGCAATTGCGAAGCAATTGAAGTAAGCTGTTTTCATTATACCATGACCGCAAGGCAAAAAGCAATTACGCCGCAGTTACAAATTAATTACAATACAGTAACAAAAAGACCACAGAGGTTTTGTTTCCTCCGTGGTCGCAGAATCATTCGTATTTATGCAGCATCTGCATATTTCTGTTTTCCTGCCCTGAGCGCCTCGCCAAGTCCTGCCGTTCTGAAAGCGAGGTTTGTACGGTCGATCTCCTCGCCATTGTCCCACAACACAGGACAGATACCGTATTTAAGACAGTACTCGTTCACCGCCGCAAGATAGTCAAGACGGCTTTTGGCATCCTTGTCCTTCAGAGTACAGCCATACTCACCCATGATGACAGGAATACCGTTGTCGATAAACTTTTCCTTAAGCTTTACCATCTGACCCTCAAGATAGCTGTAGTCTGCGGCCGTACCCCATGTTTCCTGATATCCCCATGTAGAGGTCTTGTCTGCGATGGCAAAGGTAGCAGGTGAATAGTAGTGCATGGAAACTATGAGCTTATCATCTCCCTCGGGTACAGTTATTCCCTCTCCCTCAACAGAGCGGTCGATGTCCGTCCAGTAACCTGCCAGCAGCAGATAACGGTCAGCGTTGTTTTTGCCCGAGTCTCTGATAAGCTTCACAAACTCGGCGTTTATCTTATTGACCAGCTTGCAGCCCTCGACCGTGCCGAGGTCATCAAAGCCGATCTCGTTCATAGATTCAAATATGAGCTTGTTGGAATAGTTGCCGAAGCGGTCGGCTATCTGCGTCCATATTGCACGATACTTTTCCATGACCCCGCTATAATCCGTGGAAGCTTTTTCGATCCAGCCGCCCTCATGGTGAATGTTGAGAATGATATACATGTCCTCCTCAACGCACCAGTCAATGATCTCCTGTACTCGTGCTATCCACGCTTCGGATATGATATAATCAGGCGCTTCACTTACATGATTCGTCCAGGTAACAGGGACACGGATAGTATCAAAGCCCTGTGATTTAACAAAGCTGATAAGCTCCTTTGTGGTACGCTTGTTTCCCCATGCGGTCTCATAGTCCAGCTCATCTGACACCCAGGTACAGTCTACGGGATCAAGCGTATTTCCGAGATTCCATCCCATGCCCATGCCCTCAACGAATTCCTGAGCATTACCGGCGACCACTGTATTTCCTGTGTACTGCGGCGCGGTATCCTGTATCCTATCTTCGCCATTACAGCCTGTAAGCATCAGAATGATCGACATGAACACGGTAAATAAAGCTTTCATGATATACCTCCTAAATATGTGGCATCTTTTCACTTATTATAACCTGAGCCGTCCTGTTTTTCAATGATGATATAAGCTGACAAGGATATCAAAATGTGCAATGTTCATCTTATACTGCGAAATTCCGTGGGAGTTTTTCCTGTCTGCTCCTTAAAGCGCCGCATGAAGCTGTATTCGCTCGTATAGCCACATTTTTCCGAAATAGTCTTTATCCGAAGATTCGTGGTCGAAAGCAGCTGCTTCGCATACTCTATCCTTGCGCTGGTCATATCCTGCATGATATTAACACCGAAGATCTTTTTGTACAAATGCTGAAATCCCGAGCGGCTCATTCCCATCTGACGAGCCATCGTACCCACATCCTCGATAGCTTCAGGGTCGGTATACAGCCTGTTTCTGAGATGGGTAAACCAGTACTTCCTGTCAGCAAGCGCCTGAGAGCGTGGCAAGGTATTGAGCCTGATAAGGCTGCTCAGCTTCATGAGAAATATCTCGGAATAGTGCATTTCTATCTCTTCACGGTGAGGGTCAGGAGAATAATGCTCACACGACATTATATGTACAAGCTGTGATACCTCGTCCATATTCCCGAGATGTATGACTTTGTCAAAAGGTATCTCAAGCTCGGCAAAGCGCTGTCTGCCTGCTTCATCCAGATTGAAGTATATCCAGTCATCCGTGTATACGCCGTCCTGCGCATAGTACCTGTATGGTGTTTCGGGAGAAAAGACCACAAAGGAATTTTTCTGCACCTTGAAGCTCTCACCCTTTATCTCAAACACCGCAGGTGATTTCACCAGCAGCATCAGATAGCATCCCGTACCCTCAGACCTCTCCATAACAAAATCAGGCTCGTGAGAGTAGTTATAACCCAGTGTGCCGATCTTCAATAAAACACCCCCTGCACTTTTGTGTTTATAGTATACCAAAATCAAAGGCATACTGTCAAGCAACAAAAAAGGCAGATACATGATCTGCCGAAAAATAGTGAAACCCCACGGCCGAAGCCGCAGGGCGATGGTGAAAGTATTTATCAGTATCCGCTTCCCTCGGAAAGCACATAGATGTCGCAGAAAACAGCGCCCCAGCGGCAGCTGTCGTCATAGTAGTCATACTTGTTTCCGAAGTAAAGGTCAACAGCAACAGTACCGTCCATAAGACCAAGTCCTGTATCAGCTGCGATAGCGTATCCGTAAACCTTCTTGCCGTCCTGGGAAACGATGTAAAGCTCGCTTCCGTAGGGGATCACATTCGGGTTAACGGCAACAGTTCCTATCTCTGCCTTTCTGCCGCTTGCTGTCAGTGCATTGTAGCCTGCTGTATAAGCAGTAGCCTTGCCCGAAACGACTCTTGTGTAACTCTCGGGAAGTCCGTTAACAAGTGAAAGGCTCTCAGGGTCGGCCATCTTTGCATAAGGCTCTGCAAGCGCCGTACCACGCTCTATCACCATAGTGACAGGCTCTGTTGTCATAACGTCCTTTTCGATCTCCTGTGCCGTAAGCACGCCGTCGATGTACTTTTCCTTGATCGTTATAGTCCTGATACCGTTAGCGCCTTCAGTTACCACTCTCTCCTCACCGATGACCATATTGGAATTATCAATATACTCGGTGTCAAAGGGAATCTCGGTAAGCTCCTCACGCTGCTTGTAGTCAACACGTGTAACGGTGATGGTCATGCCTTCTGCAACAGTGCTGTCCATATCGCAGTCCACAAGGTCGTACTGACCAAGCTCGACATCTGCCTTTGCAAGTGCGTCTGCAACAGTTTCGTCAATTACCGGTACGGTGATTTCGCCGCCGTCCGCAATTACAGAAATATCAAACGCACGATAAATGGTGATGTATGCAGTATTTTCGTCAGCCGCCTCATAGATCACACGGTCATTTTCGCCTATGGTATACTTTCCATATTTCAGTACAGCATTCACATCTGTTTCAGAAGTCATAAGCTCCTTTGTAACACCGTTGTCTGTAATGTAAACACGGTCACGGAAGTACAGCGAACCGCTCATCATCACAAGCACAAGTACAGATGCCATGAACATTGCTACCTTGATGACCTTGCTTTTCTTTGTAAGCGTGTTCATCCTGGAATTAACTATCTGTGGTTTCATGTTTCCTCCTGATGTTCTTTCGGGCCTTTTTCTATATATCTATGTTGGTCATTCCCCATTTAGCCCATGGATTATCAAGTACGCTCTGTATTATAACCTGATTTTCAAAAAAAGTCAAACAAAAACCCATTCATGTTTTTGTGCACAATGCACTAAGTTTTTTTGTAACCGTTTTGTAACCTTTTGTTTTTTCAAAGTTTTGATGTATTTTTTTGTAAAATCAGCAATTTCTTTTTGTGGATTTCGCTAAAAATGGATTTTGAAAAAGTGACGTCAAATTTACCACATCAACCCCTTGCCTTGCAAACAAAATAGTGCAAAAGCACTATGAAAACAACAAAGGTTTACATTTCTCTCCTTTTGAGAAATCACAGAAAACCGCACAGAAAACCGTAAAGTTCTCTGTTTTGCGACAGCTGAAAATAAAATAAACACAGATAACGGGCGGCAGACCCTTGCACTGTACAATAAAATATGCTATAATATAAGTAATATATCATTACGAAAGGAAAACTGGCATGAATTTTGAAAAATCATGCGGTGCTATTGTTTATCGTAAACATTACGGAAATACAGAGATCCTGCTGATAAAGCACATAAAATCGGGATACTGGTCTTTCCCTAAGGGGCATATGGAAGACGGAGAAAGCGAGACCGATACTGCTATCCGCGAGATCAAGGAAGAAACGAATATCGATATATCGATCGATGATTCTTCCTTCAGGGAGACCGTTGTGTTCAATCCACGCCGCGACACCCGCAAGGAGGTCGTGTACTTTGTGGCGCGTGCAACCAGCTTTGAAGCCATCCCCCAGGAAGAGGAGATCTCCGAGATACGCTGGGTAGAGATAAGCCAGGCACCGACGCACCTTGCCTATGACAACGATAAGCTGATCATAAACAGGGTCAGGTCATATCTTGCAATGTCAAAGATATAGTCAAAACACTCTGCTTCACAGCAGAGTGTTTTTTATAAGCATTATAATACTATTATAAATATAGTAAAAACAAACGGCACCGCAATAAGCGATGCCGTCACAATATACATTTCCTGTTATTACTTTACGATGAAGCTTGCGATCTCATCAAGGAATGCTGCACAGTTGTCGCTGTGGATGTTGAGTGTAAGCTCCTTGGAAAGGTCAAGACTGAAGATGCCCATGATGGACTTTGCGTCGATGGCATATCTTCCGGAGATGATGTCCACATCATAATCGCACTTTGTTACGATGTTTACGAAGTTCTTAACGTCATTGATAGTGTTGATATTGATCTTTGTTGTTGTCATGATAGTACTTTCCTTTCTTATTCCGCAGTGTGTAAAGTAGTTTACCACACTGCACATTGTTTGTCAACGGGATTTTTGTCGAATACGCTGTTACTTAACGATAAACTTATCGATATTCTCGATAAGCGCTTCCGTGGTAGCGCCCTCACCGTGGATGACCATGCCGAGAGCCTTTGTCAGGTCCAGACTGAAGATACCCATGATAGACTTGGCGTCAACCGCATATCTGCCTGACACCAGATCGCATTCGTGGTCGTACTTGTTTGTGAACGCCACAAATTCCTTAACATCTTCAATACTGCCTAACATTACTTTGAGTTCCTTCATTAAATCGCCGCCTTTCATTCGGATATCCGCTCGGGATATCCCCGTTCTTGTTTTGTTCTGTTGTCTTTGTGTACAAGTGTTTCTTTATATCACGAGGTGTTTTTTGCTAACCTCAATATAAATATAGCAACAAATCAAAAAATAGTCAATAGCTTATTGCAAAATTCGGAATAATCAAGTATAATATGTGTATATTGAAATTTATTTTTTGGCTAAAATGTCAAGTTCGGCACATCACTTTTGTTTAACGTGCCTAAAATACTTAACTGAAAAGGGGGAGATGTATGACTTTCTCGGTCACAACGATGGGATGCAAAGTCAATTCCTGTGAAAGTGCGGCAATTATTGACGGAATGCTTTCGGCAGGATATGAACAGGCAACCGACGAAAACAATGCCGATATATACATAATCAACTCCTGCGCAGTTACAGGAATGAGCGTAAAAAAAGCACGTCAGGCACTGTCACGCTGCAAGGCAAACAATGCTGACTGCATAACAGTACTGTGTGGCTGCTTCCCTCAGGCATATGCCGAGGATGCCGCACTGACCGAATCTGATATAATAATAGGTAACGGGTCAAAAGCAGATATTCCGTTTCTTGTGGGAGAGTACCTGAAAAATCCCGTAAGACGTATGTTCGTAAATCCGCTTTCAAGAGAATTTGATGAACGTGCATCGGGCACTGATCTTGACCGCACACGTGCTTTCATAAAGATAGAGGATGGCTGTGACCGGTTCTGTACCTACTGCATAATCCCTACCGCAAGAGGCAGGGTTCGCTCCCGACCTCTTTCAGAGATCACAAGACAGGCAATGATTGCCGCTGAAAGCGGACACAGGGAGATAGTGCTGACAGGCATCAACCTGAGCTGTTACGGACAGGACCTTGGACTGACGCTTGGCGATGCGGTGAAAGCGGCAGATGTTGACGGCATCGACCGCATAAGACTCGGTTCGCTGGAGCCTGACATGATGACTGACAGCGAGATCGAAAAGCTGAAAAGCTGTAAGAAGCTGTGCCCGCACTTCCATCTGTCACTTCAAAGCGGAAGCGACAGGATACTTGCATTGATGCGCCGCAGGTACGACACAGCTTTATATAAGGAAGTCGTTCAAAAGCTGAGAACAGCATTTCCCGATTGTTCGATAACGACGGATATCATGGTCGGATTTGTCGGTGAGACCGAAGATGACTTTCTGCAAAGCATGTCTTTTGCAGAGGAGATAGGCTTTGCAAAGATACACGTGTTCCCTTATTCTATAAGAAAGGGCACTATTGCGGCGATGCGAAGCGAACAGGTCGTACCACACGTCAAGACCGACCGTGCCAAGCGCATGACAGCTCTTTCAAAACAGCTGGAGGAACGGTTTTTAGCCTCACAGATCGGGACAGAGCATACTGTTCTTATCGAAAGACCTAAGTCTGATGAATACAGCAGTGGATTTACAGGCAGTTATATCCCGATAAGAATATACAACACGTCACTTTCGCGCCATTCGCTGGTGCGTGTAAGGGTTACCGACTCGTTTGCAGATCACTGCACAGCAGTGCTGATATAAGTAAAATAAAGGAGCAGAAGCTCCTGTTGAACATAATGGAGGAAACAAACAATGGCAGTTTATCGTATCTATGTTGAGAAAAAGCCGCAGTTTGCGGTGGATGGAAAGGCAACTCTCTCCGACCTTACCGTTGCACTCGGCATAAAATCGGTTGAGGATGTACGCATTATCAACCGCTATGACGCCGAGAAGCTCCCCAAGGAGAATTTTGACAAGGCTATCCCTACAGTATTCTCCGAGCCGCCCGTTGACGAGGTGTTCGAGCAGCTTCCCGAGCTTGCAGCAGACGAGCGCATGTTTGCGGTCGAGTTCCTGCCCGGTCAGTTTGACCAGAGAGCAGATTCCGCCGCACAGTGCATACAGATGCTGTGCAAGGGCGACAGACCTGTTGTAAAGTATGCAAAGATCTATATCCTTAAGGGCAAGATCACCGATGAGGAGTTTGACAAGATCAAGCACTACCTTATAAATGCAGTTGAATCAAGAGAGTGCGGCTTTGACGAGTACGATACTCTTGAAATAAAATATGATATTCCCACAAGCGTTGAAACTCTTGACGGCTTTATCGGAAAGACTGATGCAGAGCTTGCGGATTTTGTCGTAAAATACGGTCTTGCTATGGATAACGATGACATCAAGTTCTGTCAGGATTATTTCAAGAGCGAGAACAGAAACCCCACCATCACCGAGATCAGAATGATCGATACATACTGGTCAGATCACTGCCGCCACACCACATTCGGCACGATCATCGACGACGCTGACATCGCACCCAGGTACATCGCAGATACATATGCAGAGTACAAGGCTGACCGTGAGGAGCTTGGCAGAGGAAACAAGCCCATCTGCCTCATGGATATCGCTACCCTTGCAGCAAAGAAGCTCAAGGCTGACGGCAAGCTTAAGGATCTGGACGAATCCGAGGAGATCAACGCATGCTCCGTTAAGATCACGGTAGACGTTGACGGCAAGGACGAAGAATGGCTGCTGATGTTCAAGAACGAAACTCACAACCACCCCACAGAGATCGAGCCTTTCGGCGGTGCGGCTACATGCCTTGGCGGCGCTATACGTGATCCGCTGTCCGGACGCTCCTATGTATATCAGGCTATGCGTGTAACAGGCGCATCCGATCCCCTGCTTCCCGTTGAAAAGACCATCAAGGGCAAGCTGCCCCCCAGAAAGATCACCACTACCGCAGCAGCAGGCTACTCCAGCTACGGTAACCAGATCGG
>JAGAKC010000205.1 GCA_017848155.1 Oscillospiraceae bacterium
AGCTTCTCCAGTGGATCGCCTAATTCTGTTAATTTCTTGTATCTGTTCTCCTCATCGAAGAATCCTATTTGTTGTATTTTCATATCTTTATTTTACCATATTTTTTGAATTTTGTACAGGGGGGTTTTTAGAGATGCCCTCTAATAAATCGAATAGTTCCTGGCTGATCTCTACATCATAATAACGATACCAAGGGTGATATTTATCTGTTGTTCGATTGGCAGGAGCAATATTACCTTCAACATAACAAGTTGTTGCATTGATATATAAGTGATCAAAATCGCCTAAAGAAAAATTATGTTCCCTAAGCTTCATTGCTATTCTATGGAGAATACAATGTATATTCTTGTTCTCAAACGATGACGGCAAAGAATTATTGTCAGAATTTTCAATATTGCTTCTGTATATACGAATGTCTTTAATTAAGTTCATAGTATTCCCTCAAATCTTTATGTATAGGATAAACGTAATATTTATATGACCATATTTTACCACAAGCACAGCAAAAAATCAATAAAAAAATGATTATTCTCCCTTATTTTCCGTGTGCAGTCTGTCAAGCTCAGCATAATACTTTTCAAGCTCACTCATAACAAACCGCTTGATCTCGGAGGTGACGGATACTCCACGCATCTCACACCAAGCCTTGAAGTCCTTAGGAACTGCTGCATAAGAGTGGAAAGCGAGGATATGACGGGGTACAGCAGAGCTGTGCTCTATGAAAACAAGCTGCCTGTGAAAACAACAGTGAGAATGTATATGCAGAATGTGCTTGATTTTGTGTATAACTTTCTTGTCACCAATTTCCCGAACAACCATAAGCTGTGGGATATGAAAAGCGTAAGGAAGTGGGGCGGTCAGCCTGCTTCTGATGCACAGAAGCGGCTCATTTACCGCAACCGCAATAAGCTTTCTGACCTTGATATAGATTATAATACAGAAGCAATAACATTCATATTATTATTCCCGTCGGGCTTTAATCCGACACATAATGTGAGATTATCAAAATTGTCGTAGATCCTGCTGATTATTTCATGATCAAAGGTGTCGGCAGCGATTATTCCTGTTTCAGCCTCACCCATGTCCAGAAGCTTATCTGCAAGATCCGCAATATATCCTCTGAATATATTTCCTGCGCCGAAATGCACCCATACAGGGCTTTAGGCACTTTTTTTCTCATTTGCTCAATATCATACTTCGGGAGCTTTATATTTGCACATTCACAGGCTTTGATGTACTTTATTCCTTTTAATGATAATTCCAAACTGAAACATATCATCTTTTATCGCTGAACTCTGCCCGAACCGTCTCCGCCTGCAAGCGACATTACCTCATCAACAGTGACCATATTGTAATCGCCTTCAATTGAATGCTTGAGGCAGGAGGCTGCGACTGCAAACTCAACGCTTTCCTGAGTACTCATCTCCTCCATGCAGCTGTAGATAAGCCCTGCACCAAAGCTGTCTCCGCTGCCAACTCTGTCAACGATCCTGACATCATAGGTCTTGCTGAAACAGTAATCCTTTTCGTCAAATATCATCGCAGCCCATTTGTTATCGCTTGCTGAAACGGAAGTCCTTAATGTGATCGCAACCTTTTCAAATCCGAATCTGTCCGCAAGCTTTTTGGCGACCTCCTTTTAGCCCTCGTAGTTGACCTTTCCGCCTGTAACCTCGGTGTCGGAAGCACAAATGCCGAATACATCTGCGGCATCTTCCTCATTAGCTATGCATACATCCACATATTTGCACAGCTCAGCCATAGTTTTGCCTGCCTGCTCCTTTGTCCAGAGCTTTTTTCTGTAATTGAGGTCACAGCTAACTGTCAGACCAAGCTTCTTTGCTGCCTTGCAGGCTTCAAGACATATTTTTGCAGTTTCCTCGCTGAGTGCAGGTGTAATACCGGTAAAGTGGAACCATGCTGCATCACCGAAGATCCTTTCCCAGTCAAATTCATGGACAGCTGCCTTTGCAATTGCATAATCCTTTCTGTCGTAGATGACCTTTGAGGCTCTCTGACTTGCGCCCTTTTCAAGATAATAAATTCCGATCCTGTCGCCGCCTCTGACGATCTCGGATGTATCAACGCCGAATCTTCTCAGCGAATTTACAGCGCTCTGACCTATTTCATGCTTATAAATACCTACAATAAGGACAGCTGGGGCGAAGCATTTCCCGAGCAGGTAATAAAATTTCAGACCAACAAGGATATGACCGTGGAGATAGTGCCCTGTGAAGGCAGTGAGGACAAAAAGATCCAGATACTTGGGATCGGCTCTGCGGAGAATGGAAAGGATTTCTGATATAATGAAAAACGCAGCTGCCGCAGTACATTCTGCAGCAGCTGTCAGTCTGTCCAAAAAGCCCCTAATCAGGTAACTGATTAGGGGCAAAATATATATTCAAGCAAAAACAGGCTCAAAAATCATAAAATACAAGTAAGTCCAAAGCTCCTTCCACCTGTGGATTGCATATTTTTTAAGATTCA